>JAFTIV010000106.1 GCA_017456685.1 Clostridia bacterium
TCTCGGCTATCACACCCTCGGTGACTGGGACAAGACCGACAGAGAGAGCGTTTCTGCGCTTATCGAGGTTAAGGTTATGCCACAGCGCGACAGAGGCTTTGACAAGATTGCAGAGAAGATTTATAATCACCCGGAGGTAAAGTCGCTCTACCTTATGTCAGGTGGCTTTGATTTTACTGTTATTATTGAGGGCAAGACAATGAAGGAGGTTGCGTACTTTGTTGCGCAAAAGCTCGCTCCTATTGAATTTGTAACCTCAACCGCAACTCATTTTGTGCTTAAGAAATACAAGGACAAGGGTGTTGTTTATAAAATTCCCGAAATTGACGAAAGAGGTACCTTCCCCCTATGATAGATTACAGCTCGATGCTTTCCCAAACGGTGCAGGACATTAAGCCCTCGGGCATTAGAAAGTTTTTCGATATGCTCGCTGATATGGGCGATGTTGTTGCACTCACAGTAGGTCAGCCCGATTTTGTAACTCCGTGGCATATAAGAGAGGCTGCAATTGACAGCCTTGAAAAGGGAAAGACCTATTATACCTCTAACTCAGGCATGCCTGAGCTAAGAGATGAGATTTCAAGATATATGAAAAGGCGCTTTAGCCTTGACTATCACCGCGACGAGATAATTGTAACAGTTGGCGGAAGCGAGGCGATTGATATTGCTCTGCGCGCTCTTATAAACCCTGGTGACGAGGTTATTTTGCCCGTTCCATCGTTTGTTTGCTATGAGCCGATTGCAAGAATGTGTGGCGCTAAGGTTGTTAAAATAGATACAAAGCTTGAAAACAGCTTTAAGCTAACCGCAAGCGAGCTAAGAGAGGCAATTACAGATAAGACAAAGGTTCTTATTTTGCCATTCCCGAATAACCCCACAGGCGCTATTCTTACAAAGGAGGAGCTTGAGGAGCTTGCCTCAGTGCTTCGCGGAACAAATATCGCGGTTTTGTCCGACGAGATTTATGCAGAGCTTACATATGGAAGGGAGCACACCTCGATTGCATCAATTGAGGGCATGCGTGAGCGCACAGTTATTGCAAGCGGATTTTCGAAGGCTTATGCGATGACCGGCTGGCGTCTTGGCTATATTTGCGCGCCTGCACCTCTTGCTAAGGAGATGCTGAAGCTTCATCAGTTCGCAATTATGTGTGCACCAACCGCATCACAATTTGGCGCGGTTGAGGCTATGAAAAACGGCGACGAGGACATTGCATATATGCGCGCAGAGTATGATAGACGACGCGTGTTTATTCTTGAGGGGCTTCGCAAGATAGGAATTGAATGCTTTGAGCCAGAGGGCGCATTCTATATCTACCCGAATATAGGTAAGTTTGGGCTTTCAAGCGAGGAGTTTTGCGAAAGGCTTTTGTACGAGCATCGCTGTGCAATCGTGCCAGGAACAGCCTTCGGCGAAAGCGGAGAGGGCTTTGCAAGAATTTCATATGCTTACTCACTTAAGCATATAAAGGAAGCGCTTAAGCGCATTGAGGAGTTTGTTAAAACACTAAAATAACAAAAATCGCTCGATTGAAAAATCGAGCGATTTTTTTGGTAGCAGGAGCGAAGTGGCGGGGACGCCCCCGCGGGCAGGAAAATGCGAACTGCGGAGTGCGCATACGAGCGAAGCGAGTATCAAGGTTCTAACCCCAAGCCCCCTGACTCTAAAGGGGGCGGTGAAATGAAATTCGTCTAACTCAATCCAAAAAGTAGGCTTTTTGGATTTCACCGCGAAGCGATTTCATCTGCAAAGCAGATTTCAACCGTCGCAAGACGGATTTCATTGCGAAGCTTTGCTCTGCCATTTGGCACTGTTTTCATTGATTTATATTTGATGGAAGCCTATACTATCTGTTCTCTCGAACGGGCTTACAATCCCCCCTGCTACGCTGTCCCCCCTTACTCTAAAGGGGGCAGGGAAAAGAAGAGTGAAGAATGAAGAGTGAAGAATGAAGAGAAAAGGTAGAAAACGCGCTTACGCACTGTTTTCATTGATTTATATTTGGTGAAATCCATACTTCGCATGGTTGAAATCCACGCGGTGCGTGGTTGAAATCGAGGCAGAGCCTCGTTGAAATAAGAACCTGCTACGCAGAACCTTGTTGCCGCAATAAAACCCGTCTAATTCAACCCAAAAAGTAAGCTTTTTGGATTTCATCGCGAAGCGATTTCATCTGCAAAGCAGATTTCAACCGTCGCAAGACGGATTTCGTTGCGAAGCTAAGCTCCGCATACCCTTGCAACCCCGACGCTCATATCGTCGCCCTTGACGCTTAGTCTGCCTCGTGCAAGGCTGATTATAGCATCGGGAAGGGCGCTAAGCGACACTCTTGCCGTAGTGTCACGCGCGGGGGCAGATGAGGCGGTGCTGATTTTCGAGCCGAGGGCTGAGTTTGCAGGCGAGAGAATTTGAGTTTGTGAGGCTTTTTGAGGGGGAGTGTCGATTATTTCGTCGTCCTCGACAATTTCAAGCCTCGAAAGATAATCTACAAGGTACTTGCTGTCGCGCTCGTCGCTTGCTATTCCGTCGCTGACCATAATAACAATATCTCCCTCGCGCAGGTTAAAATCAAGCACCTCGGCATCGAGCTTTCTCATAATGCCAATGGGTGCGGTCTTGGAATGAAGCCTAAACACACTTGAGCCCCTCTTTACAAACGACGGGGCAGCTCCGCTCTTGGTAAGGCACGCGCGCTCGCTAATGAGGTCAACCTCAAGCAAATCAATGCTTGATGAGCACTCAAGGCTCTTTGCGCGAATAAGATTATTTAGCATAGTCAGGCAAAGCTCCTTGTTTTTACAGGTCGCGAGAATTTTTTGCATAAACTCCGCGCAAAGCGAGGATGTGACAGAGGCATCTCTACCGCTTCCCATTCCGTCGCAAAGAAGCATATAGAAGCGCTCGTCAGCGCCGAAAAACGCACACAGGGTGTCACCGCTTTCCTCACCCGCGTTAAGCGCGCTTGAGCTCTTAAAGAATTCAATATCAATAGAGCGTGCGCTTTCAAGGGTTAAAAGTCGGCTTCCCGAATGCTCTGTAAGGCTTGGGGTACAGAGCGCACAGCCAAGCGCATCCTCAAGGGAGGCGCGCACCTCGTCAAGCGAGCATTTCGAGCCCTCTGTGTCTATTCCCGATACAATTATCTTAATTGATGAGCTACCAAGCACCTCAAGCTCTAAATATCTAAGCCCTATCTCGTCGCAGGCGATGCGTGCCTTTTCTGTAGCTGAGGGATTTGGTGCGCTCGCCTCGTCAAGCTCTGCGCTGAGCTGGTCGATAAGCCTTGATATAAGCTCGTAATCCTGAGCGCTGACCTCAAGCTTGTCGCTTTTAAGCCCTGAGCTCTCAATTGAGCGCTTTGCTTCGTTTATTTCGTCCGTGATTTTCTCAATATTCGGGCACCTGTGTAGGAATTTTTCGTTAACCGCATCTGTTGAAACGGTCTTTTCGCTAAAGGCACTCTCTGCCATTTTCGCGATATTGTCCTTTGTAGTTATGGTGTCGCGCTCCCAGCAAATAGAGCGCTTAGGGCAGGAGAAGCAATGCCTTTCACAAATTTCCAGACACAGGTCCTTGTAAAACTCGCGGTCGGGTGTTCTTGCCCTTGCGCCAAGGTCGCTCAGCATAGCGGAAATTTCCTTAAATGAGGAGCTTATTCCGCCAAGGCTTTCCTTTAGCTCGCCCGTGCGGTGCGAAATGACAGCCCCTGTGCCCGTGGCCTTGCCAAGTGCGATTGTCGGCAGAAGGTCGAAGCGGTTGAGTGGGTACATAATAATTGAGGCGAGTAAAAGCTCGGGAAGCAGATAAACTATCGCCTCATAGCCAGAGGTCAAAATTCCGTAGCCTATGCCGAGCACGAGAGAGCCGACAAGCGAGAGCGCATGAGAGAATTGCCAAAGCACAGAGCTGACAAGCGCACCGAGGGCAAAGACAGGCGCAAAGCTCACGCCATGGCAAATTCCAAGCAATGCACCAAGAGCCACGCTATGCGTGCCCTTGATTCTCCAAGAGGCATATAAAATTGCACAATAAGATATAACCATCGACACATCAAGCGAGAAAAGCTCTCTGCCACGAAGCGCAAAGACGACCATAAAGAGAAGCGCACAGGCGTAAATTGCCTTGCTTGAGGGCTCTGCCTCGTCGGCACTTGATAGAGCATAGCATAAAATCGAGGCAAAAACAACAGAGAAGGCGGTCACAAAAATGTCGTAGTAGGTAAAGCCACCGAGAGCCACGCGGTAAATTCCAAGCCCGAGCGCGCAAAGGGCGCATATTGCAACGCGCACGGAGGCTCTTTCGGTGAACAATGTATCCATAAATGCGGGTCTTGAGGCTTCACCTAAGCGAATTCTTTTTGAGCCATTGTCGCTTAGCCACACGCTTCCTACAAGCCTTATCGCGATTACAGATAAAAGCGCTATAAGATAGGGCACAAAGCCGTCAATAAACAAAAGCGCACCGATAGAGGCGCCCGCAACGGCAAAGGGGGTTCGTCTTTTGCACGCACAGCAAAGCACAATTCCAAATGGATAAGTACCAAAGAAAAACCTGACAGGTGTAAGGGCGAGGGCTAAAAGCAGGGTGGCAAGCTCTAAAATCAGCTCTTTTGTGTCGGCGCTTGGCGAGGGAAGGCTAAAGCGCCATTTTTTAAATTCCTTATTCATAAAAAGCTCCTTTGATGAATATAATATTTGCAATTTTATTTTAAATGCTAAGGAGCGCTTAATTTGTCGCTTGCTGGTGTCGCGAAAAATTTTGTTTTGTTGGAATTTGCACACAGGGCTCGCCTTTTTTGAGAAATTGAAAAAAACAGTCGCAAAAGGTGAATGATTTATTGATTTTACAGCTTAGCTGTGATAAAATTAAAGGGAAGTCTTTTGAAGGAGAAAATCAATGGAGAAAAGGGTCAAATGTTGCTTTACAGGTCACCGCGTGCTTGCGCGTGACTTTGATGAAAAATGTATTGATGAGACAATTGAGGCGCTTTATGCCTCTGGGGTAAGGGTATTTATATCGGGAGGCGCGCTCGGCTTTGATATGCTTGCGGGCTATGCGGTTTTAAGGGCTAAGAAGGTCCATAGCGATATTGAGCTGTGGCTCTATTTGCCCTGTAGAGATCAGGATGCAAGATGGCGCGAGGACGACAAGAAAAGGCGCGAGGGGCTTATCAAGAGCGCGGATTATATACATTGCCCCGATATTCCGTATGATAGCACGGTTATGAAGGCGCGCAACTATAAAATGGTAGATGCGTGCGACTATTGCGTTTCCTATTTCAACGGGAAATATGTCTCAGGCACAGCACAGACAATCCGCTACGCAAAAAGGACGGGTGTAGCTCTTATAAACCTCGGCACCTATGATTTGAGCAATTTTAAATAAGCAAGAGGCAGTCTGCTTGACTGCCTTTTATTGTTACGCGCGCGTTCCATAAAAAAATAAAAAAATATCTATTTATGTCTTGACATATTATGAGAATGTGTGATATACTACATTCATTAAATGAGCAAAAGCTATTTAATAACAAAAAATAATTTTTCTAAATAAAGGAGAAAAAGAAAATGAAAAAGACAATTACCAAAATCATCTGTCTTGCTCTTGCTTGCGTGATGGCTGTTGGATGCTTTGCTTCTTGTAGCGGAGACAAGGAAGAGTTCGTAATCGGCGTTTCCGGTCCTGTTACAGGCGTTGCAGCAGTTTACGGCGAGGCTGTAAGAAACGCAGCTCAAATGGCAGTAGATGAAATCAACGCAAACGGTGGACTTAATGGAGTAAACTTCAAGCTTGTATTCCTTGATGACAAGCACGACGCCGGAAACATCTCAACAAACTATGCTTCTCTTGTAGAGCAGGGTATGCAGGTTTCACTTGGAACTGTTACAACAGCTCCCGGTCGTGAGTTTACAAAGTATTCTGCACAAGACAATGTATTCTTCCTCACACCATCTGCAACAGGTGACGATATCCCTGGTACAGCTGGTAACGGTTACCAAATGTGCTTCGCTGATGGCGACCAAGGTAAGGTTGCAGCAGAGTATGTAAACGGACTCTTCACAGGCAACAAGACAATCGGTATTCTTTACAACAGTGCAGACCCATATTCAAGCGGTATCTACACTCAGTTCAAGGCATCACTCGCTTCTAACATCACAACAATCGACGCAGCATTCACAGATGATAAGCTCGCTGACTTCAGTGGTCAAATCAGCCAGCTCGCTTCATGCGACTTCATCTTTATGCCTATCTACTACACACCTGCATCAACATTTATGAAGCAGGCTAAGGACATAATCGCTCCTAACGCTACTTACTACGGATGCGACGGTCTTGATGGCATTGACGGAAGCATTGACGGCTTCAACATCAGCGAGATTCCTCAAGAAATCTCAATGCTCTCACACTTCAACTCAAAGGCAACAGAGGGCGCTGCTAAGACATTTATAGACAACTATGTTGCAAAGTATGGCAAGGACACACTTAGCCAATTCGGCGCAGCTGCTTATGACTGCGTATATGCAATCTATGGTGCAATGAAGAGCGCTATTGACGGCGGTAAGGAAATTCCTTCCGATATCTCAGCAAGCGAACTTTGCGATATACTCAAGGCTGAATTTAACGGTGGCTACACTTACTCAGGTGTTACTGGCTCTAACATTACATGGGGCACAAACGGTAAGGTTCAAAAGAATGCCGTTAAGTACATTGTAAAGGCGGCAAATGCTCAATAATTGACTGTAATTTGCCGACGTGGCTTTCCACGTCGGCAAATTTAAGGTATAGGAGAAACTAAAAATGAATTTTATAACAAACCTTATAGGCGGACTTAGTCTTGGCGGTATTTACGCTATGATAGCTCTCGGCTACACAATGGTTTACGGTATTGCAAAGATGCTTAACTTTGCACATGGCGATATCATAATGGTCGGTGGCTATACAATTCTCGTATTTACTGCGCAAAGCGTTCATCCGCTTATTGCCATTGCTCTTGCTATTGTATTCTGCGTGGGACTTGGCGTTGTTGTTGAAAGAGTAGCATATAAGCCACTTCGTGGCGCATCGCCTCTTGCGGTACTTATCACCGCTATCGGTGTCAGCTATCTTTTGCAGAGCCTTGCGCAAATGTTCTTCGGCTCGGGCACAAAAATGGTAACAGGACTTGACCTTGGTAGCTTCAATATCGGCTCGCTCAAAATAAGCGTTTCCACTATCGTAACGCTTCTTTCCTGTATAGCTGTAATGGTTGCACTCAACCTCTTTGTAAAATACACAAAGACAGGACGCGCAATGATTGCAGTTTCCGAGGACAAGGGCGCAGCTCAGCTTATGGGCATCAATGTAAACCTTATAATTATGATTACCTTCGCAATAGGCTCAGCTCTTGCAGCTCTTGCAGGAACATTCTACCTAATGCGTTCACCAAGTATTTACAGCACCTTCGGCTCACTCCCCGGTATCAAGGCGTTCTCCGCTGCGGTTATTGGTGGTATCGGCTCAATTCCAGGCGCTATGCTTGGCGGTATTTTGCTCGGCGTTGTCGAGGTTTTCGCAAACTCTGTATCAGCTATTGCACCATACACAGACGCTATCGAGTTTGCAATACTCATTATAATATTGCTGGTTAAGCCTACTGGCTTCCTTGGTAAGAAAAGGAGGGAGAAGGTATGATGAAATTTACGAAGAGATATCTAAGCTTCGTTTTAATCGGCTTAGTAATGCTCGTTTGTGGTGTACAGGGAAGTGGACTTTCTGCTTCAACTGCATACCTTCTTGAAAAAGTCGCAATAAGCATTATTCTTGCTGTATCGCTTGGACTTGTTGTAGGCTTCCTTGGAGAGCTATCACTCGGTCACGCAGCATTTATGTGCGTTGGCGCATATCTCGGTGGTAAGGTTTCACAGCTTATCGTTGAGGCATTAGGTGGCTCGCAGCACGATAGCAATTTCCTCGTTCTTATACTTTCGCTTGTTATAGGTGCTGCAAGCGCAGGACTTTGCGGATTTATCATCGGCTTGCCTGCACTTCGCTTGAAGGGTGACTATCTTGCAATCGTAACACTCGCGTTTGGCGAAATTGTAAGAGTTATCTTCACAAACGCAAATGTATTTGGCGGTGCGCAGGGAATGGCAACACCAAGATTTGATAGAAAATACCTATTCATTATCGGTCTTGCGCTCGTTTTGGCAACTATTGCGATAGTTCAAAACCTATTAAGAAGTAAGCACGGACGCGCAATCACTGCGATTCGTGATAACGAAATTGCCGCAAGGGCAACAGGTATAAATGTAACAAAGTATAAGCTCACCGTATTTGCAGTTTCATCTGCACTTGCAGGTGTAGCGGGCGTGCTTTACAGCTATGCTAACTTTAACCTTCAGCCATCAAAGTTTGGCTACAACTATTCAATCGAAATTCTCGTTATGGTAGTTCTTGGCGGTATGGGAAGCATCAATGGCTCAATTATAGCCGCTACCCTTATCACATATCTTAACACAAAGCTTCCACTTATCCTTACAGGAGAGCTTGCGGTGCTTCAAAATCTATTCTACGCACTTATTCTTATTCTCCTTATTATTTATAACAACGCACCAGCTCTTAAGGGCTTCCGCGAGAAGTACAATTTCAAAAATCTTTGGAACAAGCTTTTCAAGCCCAAGCACGACCCAGCAAGGGTTCGCGACGATGCGGCAAGATGGGATGTTGTTCCTACTAAGATTGAGATGAACGAGGTTCTCTCAACAGATGTTGTTATTGATAATTTCGGTGACAACAGCGCTGATATTGGCGAAAGAGGAGGTAATAAGTAATGGCAAATAAGCTTACTCTTACCTTCAAGGGCGCTCTCGATCCGATAAAGGCTAAGCTTACAGGTAAGACTGCGCCTTGTAAGAAAATAGAGAGCGAATATGTTCTTGAAACCGAAAATCTCGGCATCACCTTCGGTGGTCTTAAGGCTGTTCAGGGTGTAAATCTCAAGATTAAAAAGAATGAAATTTACGGTCTTATCGGTCCTAATGGTGCAGGTAAAACAACCGTATTTAACCTTCTTACAGGCGTTTATATTCCAACTGAGGGAACCTTTTATCTCGAGGGCGAGGAGCTTAAGGGCTTGGCTCAGGATAAAATCAACCACAAGGGCATAGCGCGTACCTTCCAAAACATTCGTCTTTTCAACAATATGACTGTTGTAAGAAATGTAATGGTAGGACTTCAAAACCAGCCAGAGTACAAATGCACTCTTTTCGAGAGCCTTTTCCGCCTCCCAAGGCATTTTAAGGTAGAGAAGGAGATGAGAAAGAGGGCAAAGGAGCTTCTTGAAATCTTTGGTCTTTTAGAGGAGAGAAACGCACTTGCGTGCAACCTTCCTTACGGAAAGCAAAGAAAGCTTGAGATTGCTCGTGCTCTTGCTACAAATCCAAGGCTCCTGCTTCTTGACGAGCCTGCAGCGGGTATGAACCCGAATGAAACCGCAGACCTTATGGACACAATAAGGCTTATAAGAGACAAATTCGATATGACCGTGCTTCTTATCGAGCACGACCTTAAGTTTGTATCAGGACTTTGTGACAGAATTACCGTTCTTAACTTCGGTACAGCTCTTACAGAGGGCACAGCGCAGGATGCGCTCAACCACCCTGATGTAATTAAGGCATATATAGGAAACTAAGGAGGAGAAATGGCACTTTTAGAGGTAAAGAACCTCGAGGTTTATTATGGCGTTATTCAAGCTATAAAGGGCATCTCCTTCGAGGTAAATAAGGGTGAAATCGTTACCCTCATCGGCGCAAATGGCGCTGGTAAAACAACGACAATGCAAAGCATTATGGGACTTATCCACGCGCGCAGTGGAGAGGTTATTTACAATGGTCAGCAAATAAACAACCTTCCTGCTCACAAGATAGTTCATCTTGGTATGACACAGGTTCCCGAGGGAAGAAGAGTTTTCTCGGAGCTTACCGTTTATGAAAACCTTATGATGGGCGCATACACTAAAAAGGATAAGGAGCAAATCAAGGCGAGCCTTGATGAAATTTACGAGATTTTCCCTCGCTTGCTTGAAAGAAAGAACCAAGTAGCAGGAACTCTCTCGGGCGGAGAACAGCAAATGCTCGCAATGGGTAGAGCAATGATGTCAAACCCCGACCTTCTTATGCTTGACGAGCCCTCAATGGGTCTGTCCCCACTTTTAGTTGACCAAGTGTTCGAAATCATCAAGCACTTCCACGAAAAGGGTACAACAATATTGCTCGTAGAGCAAAACGCAAACAAATCCTTAGCAATAAGTGACAGAGCCTATGTTCTCGAGAACGGAAGAATAGTTCTCACTGGAACAGGGGAGGAGTTATTGGCATCTCCCGAAATCAAAAAAGCTTATTTGGGCGGTTAAAGCTGCGTGATATTGCGTTGGGCTTCAACCACAACCTTGTCGTATGCAATATACGCCTTCGTCTGTGGTTTCCAGTCCGCCTTGTCTAACACAGCTTTACCTCACCCAAAGGGCTTGGTGGCGGATAAGCTACGAAACACATCGTTGCTCCTCGCCGACAAATTCGAAGTATGCATATACATCTTCATCTGTCGGCTGTGGTGCGCCTTGTCTTTCTTGTTTCTAAGCTTAATTGAAATGATTTAAGATTGGTTTCTTTTTTGGCATCTTTTTTCTTCTCCCAAAGAAAAAAGTGCAGGAGGAAATATGAAAGCAGTTATAACAGTTATTGGAAAAGACAGTGTTGGCATTATAGCCACAGTTAGCGCTGAGTGCGCTAAATATGGTGTAAACATTATTGACATTACTCAAAGTGTAATTCAAGACTATTTTGCGATGATTATGCTTGTAGAAATTGACAATATGAACACAAATTTTGGCAACTTTAAGGCAGAGCTTGAGGGTGTTGGCAAGGAGAAAAATCTTGACATTCGTGTAATGCACGAGGACATCTTCAACACCATGCATCGTATTTAATTGAGGTGCCAAAATGCTTAATACTAACGACATTCTTGAAACTATAAATATGATTCGTCAGGAGAATCTCGATATTCGTACCATCACAATGGGAATATCTCTGCTTGACTGTATCAGCGACGATCAAAAGCGTCTTGAAACAAAAATTTACGACAAAATCACAAAAAGCGCAAAGGACCTTGTAGCAACCGCGCTTGAGCTTGAGAGGACATATGGAATTCCTATCATCAACAAAAGAGTTAGCGTAACTCCTATTTCACTTGTTGGTGCGGACTTTGGACCAGAGGAATATGTTCGCTTGGCGGGTGTTCTTGAAAAGGCAGCAAACGAGCTTGGAATTAACTTTATCGGTGGCTTTGGTGCGCTCGTTCAAAAGGGAATGACCAAGGGGGCGAAAAACCTCATTGAGGCAATCCCCGAGGCGCTCTCTACCACAACAAAGGTATGCTCAAGCGTAAATGTAGCCTCGACAAAGGTGGGCATCAATATGGATGCAGTTAAGCGTATGGGTGAGATTATGCGCGAAACAGCAATTCTTACCAAGGACCAAGACTCCATTGGCTGTGCTAAGCTTGTGGTTTTTGCAAACATTCCTGAGGATAACCCCTTTATGGCGGGCGCTATGCACGGAATGGGCGAGAGTGACACCGTTATAAATGTAGGTGTCAGCGGACCTGGTGTTGTAGCCTCAGCTATTAAAAGAGAGGGCTTTTGCGACTTCTCGCGCCTTGCAGACACAATCAAAAAGACCGCATTTAAGATTACAAGAGTTGGTCAGCTGATTGCATACGAGGCATCTAAGCGCCTTAACACACCTTACGGAATAATTGACCTTTCGCTCGCTCCAACCCCTGCGGTTGGCGATAGCGTTGCTCATATTCTTGAGAATATGGGTCTTGAAAAATGCGGAACACACGGCACCACCGCGGCTCTTGCAATGCTTAACGATGCAGTTAAGAAGGGCGGAGTAATGGCATCAAGCCATGTAGGCGGTCTTAGCGGTGCATTCATTCCCGTGTCCGAGGATGCAGGTATGATAAGCGCGGCAGAGTGTGGCGCACTTACTATTGAAAAATTAGAGGCGATGACAGCAGTTTGCTCCGTTGGCCTTGATATGATAGCAGTTCCAGGCAATACCCCCGCATCAACCCTTAGCGGAATAATTGCCGACGAAATTGCAATAGGCGTAATAAACAACAAAACAACCGCCGTTCGTCTAATCCCCGTAATAGGCAAGGATGTAGGCGAAAGCGTAGAATTTGGCGGACTTCTCGGCCACGCACCCATTATGCCACTTAATAAGTATTCGAGCGAGGAGTTTATTAAGCGTGGGGGACGAATTCCTGCGCCGATTCATTCCTTGAGAAACTAATAAGCTTCGTTCTTCTGTGTTGCTCCTCGACCACAAGCTCGACTATCGTCAAGATAGCCTTCGCCTGCGGTCTGCGGTGCGCCTTGAACAACTCGCTTCTTAGTTCTCGAAGAAACTAATTTCAAGCGAGATAAGCGTCGAAATACTGCGTTGAGCCTTGTCTTTCTTGCTTCTATCGCTTGAAATAAGTGCTATGTGCTTTTAGCACAAGGCGAGATAAGCATCGAATTAAAAAATCACTAAAGAAGGTGAAAATATGTCAAAAATAGATACATTATGCGTTCAAGCGGGCTATGAGCCCAAGAATGGTGAGCCAAGAGTTGTGCCGATTGTGCAAAGCACAACCTATGCTTACGACACAGCCTCGGGTCTTGCAGACCTATTTGACCTCAAGGCAGACGGCTATTTTTACACCCGTCTTGCAAACCCAACCGTTGGTGCGCTTGAGGAAAAGCTTGCGACCCTTGATGGCGGTAGCTGTGCTATCGGCTGTGCCTCTGGTATGAGCGCGACCCTGCTTGCAGTTCTCAATGTTTGCAATGCAGGCGACAATATTGTTTCCTCTCGTGCAATTTACGGTGGAACCTACAATCTTTTTTCAATCACACTTAAAAAATACGGCATAGAGTGTCGCTTTTTCGACCCCGATGACAGCGAGGAATCAATAGATGCCCTCGTTGACGAGCACACAAAGGTTATCTTTGCTGAAACCCTTGCGAACCCGACAATAGTCGTTCTCGATTTCGAGAAAATTGCTCGCATTGCAAGCAAGCATCAGGTGCTCTTTATGGTTGATAACACTCTTGTTACCCCTGCGCTCTTTAGAGCAAAGGAGTGGGGTGCAAACATCGTTCTTTACTCGTCCTCAAAGTATCTTGACGGACACGCTGTTGCCCTTGGCGGTCTTATCGTTGACCTTGGAAACTTCGACTTTAGCGCAACAAACCGCTATGAGGAGTTCCTCGTTCCCGACGAGAGCTATCACGGTCTTGTTTACTCAACTCTTGGAAACAAGGCATTTGGAGTAAAGTGCAGAGTACAGATGATGAGAGATATGGGCGCTATTATGAGTCCAGAGAACGCATTCCTTACAAATCTCGGTATGGAAACTCTCGCGCTTCGTATGCAAAGGCATAGCGAAAACGCGAAAAAGGTTGCTAAATTCCTTAGCGAAAGCGACAAGGTTGAGTGGGTAAAGCACCCCTCACTTGAAAACGATAAATATCACGCGCTTGCTCAAAAATACCTTCCTGACGGAATGGGCGGAATGATGAGCTTCGGTGTTAAGGGCGGAAGCGAGAAGGCCGCTGCCTTTATGGAAAAGCTCAAGATGATAAAGATAGTTACTCATGTAGCAGACGCGCGCTCCTGCGTGCTTCACCCCGCTTCAACGACACACCGCCAGCTCTCCAAGGCTGACCTTGAGGCAATCGGCATTGCTGACAACCTCATTCGTCTAAGCGTTGGTATCGAAAACGCAGAGGACATAATTTTTGATTTGAACCAAGCATTAAACGCGATTTAATAAGCTGTTTTCAAAATCAAAGGGCGCGAAATTGATTGCGTGTTATTGATTGCGATTTTGCTTTGCGAAAATCGCAGAAAGGAGCCACTTATGCCAATTATAATTCCGCAGGACATTCCTGCTTATTCAACCCTGTCCGGGGAGAATATATTCGTTATGAATAACGAAAGGGCGGCATCGCAGGACATTCGTCCTATTGAGATTGCAATTCTCAATCTTATGCCGACAAAAATTGAGACGGAAACACAGCTTATAAGGCTTCTTTCCAACTCGCCCCTACAAATCAAGGTAACTCTCATAGGAACTGAGAGCTACATCGGTAAAAACACACCGCTTCAGCATCTTCAACGCTTCTACAAGACCTTTAACGAGGTCAAGAACGAGCATTTTGACGGAATGATAATCACAGGTGCGCCTGTTGAGCATCTTGAATTCGAGGATGTAAAGTACTGGCGCGAGCTTACCGAAATTCTTGATTTCGCAAAAACAAATGTTCAAAGCACTGTATTTATCTGTTGGGGCGCGCAGGCTGCGCTTCACTATTACTACGGGCTGAACAAAACACAGTTTGATAAAAAGCTCTTTGGAGTATTCCCACACAGAAAATATGTGAAATTTGACCCGCTTCTTAAGGGCACGGACGAGGAGTTCTATATGCCACATTCCAGACACACCACCGTGTGCGCAGAGGAATTTAACAAGGCGGAGGACATCGTAATCCTTGCAGGAAGCGACGAGATAGGCGTATCAATCGCGCGCTCTCGTGACGGACGCCAGATTTACTTTATGGGACATATGGAATATGACCGCGACACACTCAAAAACGAGTACGAGCGCGATGTTATGAAGGGCTTGCCGATTGAGCCACCAAAGAACTACTTTAGAAACGCGGCAAAAACGCTTGTCGTCCCTAACTGGTTTTCAACCGCGAATATAATCTATTCCAACTGGCTCAACTATTATGTATATCAGGTAACACCATTTGATAAAACACAAATAAACAATAACTAAGGGCGACTTAGGTCAATCCTTCCGTCAACTGCTGTTGACACCTTCCTTTACACAAGGAAGACGCACACCAACACAAGCTATATCAAAGGGTGCAAATAGCTTGATTGCACTTAATCAAAGAATAAACGAGTAAAAGGAGATTTGCGTGGCAAATCTCCTTTTTAAAAGCACAAGCTTGCGCGACCATTCTCCACTATTTACCCACAAAAGACTTGATTTTGACAAAAAATGCGCAAAAAGCGCTTGAAACCTTGCAAAAATGTGCTATCTTTTGGGATATATAAATAAATGAACATTTGAACAGATTTTCGAAAAAGCTCGAATAAGGGCTTTGAAAAATCCTTTTTCTCGCGCGCAAAAAATATTGATTATTCTTAATATTTATGGTAAAATATAAAATGACAAGAAAATCGCATTAAGCGATTTTGCCAAGCACCTAAAGGTGAGTATATCTTGATGGTGCTTAGAGGCTTATTACAAGGGGCAAGCCCAAAGGAGGTGAGAAAATGAAATTATCGTCAAAGTTTATGAGGACGCAGATCGCGATGATAAAATCCATATCGAACGGACTGTCGCTTGAGGGAATAAGAAAATGGCAGGACCGAATAGGAGATATTGTTGCGGGCAAGCGTAAAAAATGCGTTGAAACAAGCACAGAATGGATTGAGAGGCTTGAGGATGTTGATGCCCTTCAGCTACTAAGCGTTACCCCAAAGGACGAAACGAGCGATAATGTCATTTTATACCTTCACGGCGGTGGCTATGCCTGCGGTGGTGCGCGCTATACAAGAGGCTTTGCAACCGTGCTTAGCTCTCGCTTTGGTTGTCGCGTGTATGCGCCTGTATATAGGCTCGCACCCGAGCACCCGTTCCCAAGCGCTCCCGAGGATGCGTACAAGGCTTATAATTATCTTCTTGATAGTGGCTACGCGCCCGAGCGAATTATTTTGTGCGGAGAGAGCGCGGGTGGTGGGCTTTGCTATTCGCTTTGTCTTATGCTAAAGGAGCGAGGCGAGGCTATGCCAAGCGGTATAATTGCTATCTCTCCTTGGACGGATTTGACCCTTAGCGGAAAAAGCTACAAGAAAAACGCGAAGCGCGACCCGTCGATGACTAAGGCGCGCCTTGAAAGCTATGCCAAGGAATATATAGGTAAGGGCGATTATAAAAATCCAATCGCCTCACCGCTTTTTGGTGACCTTACTGACCTTCCGCCCTCAATTATCTTTGTTGGCGAGGACGAGGTTATGCTTGATGATGCGGTCGAAATGCACAAGCGCCTTAGCGCAAGCGGGGCAAGAAGCAAGCTCGTGATTGAGCCAGGGATGTGGCACGCATATCCGCTTTACAATGTAAAGGAGGCAGAGGGTGTCTTTGATGCGATTGAGGGCTTTATAAGAGTGGTGTCTCCACACGAAAAGAAGCTTCGCTGGATGGCGCTTGACAACTCTGCAAAGATATACCCCGCGGCACGCAGACGAAACTGGTCGAATGTGTTCCGCCTCTCTATAACCCTTGACGAGGAGATAGATAAGGAATGTCTTTCGCTTGCGCTTGATATTGTTTCAAGGCGCTTCCCGTCAATTGCGGTAAGACTAAAAACAGGAGTGTTTTGGTACTATATAGAGGAAATCCCTCACGCACCCGAGATAATGGACGAAAGGTCCTATCCACTTTCGAGAATGGCATTTGATGATATTCGAAAATGTGCCTTTCGTGTAATCGTTTACAAGAGCAGAATGGCGGTTGAATTCTTCCACGCGTTAACCGACGGAAATGGTGGCTTGGTCTTTTTAAAGACACTTGCGTGCGAATATCTTAAGATTAAGCACGGAATAGGCATTCCAGCCGAGGAGGGAATTCTTGACACTCTTGAGGAGCCCAAGGGCTACGAGCTTGAGGACTCGTTTATGAAAATCGACAGCCCTGTGCACGCAAAGCGTACAGATAGCATCGCCTATAAGCTTGATGGAACGCGTGAGAACGATGGCTTCCGCACCAACACGACGATGATTTTCGACAGCGACGAGCTTTATGAAAAGGCTAAGAGCTATGGTGTAACCGTTACCGCGTATGTGTCGGCGCTTCTTGCTAAGGCATGTATTCGAATTCAAGAGCGCGAGGTTAAAAACCCAAAGCGCAGAAAACCCGTAAAGATACTAATTCCTGTCAATCTAAGGGGCATTTACGACTCTAAAACCCTTAGAAACTTCGTCTTTTATATTTGCCCAGGCGTTGACCCGAGGCTTGGAGATTATAGCGTAGCGGAGCTTTGTAGGGTGTTCTCAAGCCAAATGGCACTTATGATAGACAAAAAACAGCTAAGCTCGCGAATTTCGACGAATGTGAA
>JAFTIV010000107.1 GCA_017456685.1 Clostridia bacterium
CTATGTATGGCGAGATGAAGTCGTCAATTACTGACACGAACTTCTCCGATGCGAGCTTTGATGCCTCTGCACCGCCTCTTGCGCCCCCCATTCCGTCACACACGACGCAAAGACAGGTCTTTTCCGAATATGTTTTTAGAATGTAGGAATCCTGATTTACATTTCTTTTCATTCCTACATCGGTATGCGCCGAGCAAATCATAAGTTCTCCTTTTGCTTTTGTCTTCTCAACTGACCGCAGGATGCGTTGATATCCGCGCCTAAGCGCCTTCTAACCGTTGCGTTTATGCCAAGGGATATTAGCTTGTCCTTGAACTTGTTTACATTTTTAGAGGTAGAAAGGCTTGTTTCCTTAACCTCGTTTAGGGGTATTAGGTTTACATGCGGTGTTGAACGAATGTATTTTTTAAGCACCTTGGCAAGTGCAATTGCGCCTGCCTCTGTGTCGTTTTTATCTGCTATTAGTGTATATTCAAACGAAATTCTTCTGCCTGTTTTTTCAAAATATCCTTGGCAGGCACTAAGAAGAGCATCAATGCCAAATCTCTTGTTTATGGGCATAATTGCATCTCTTGTTTCGTTATCGTAGGCATGAAGCGAGATTGAGAGCGTGATAGGAAGCCCCTCGTCTGCCAGCATCTCGATTTTATCAACAAGGCCACAGCTTGAAACCGAAATATGACGAAGTCCTATATTAAGTCCCTGCTCGCTTGAAACAAGACGAAGGAATTTTATTGTGTTGTCATAGTTATCAAGTGGCTCGCCTATTCCCATCATAACAACATTCGAGATACGCTCTGCCGTGTCCGCTTGAGCGACAATTATTTGTCCAAGCATCTCGCCAGGGGTTAAATCCCTTACTCGTCCATCGAGGGTTGAGGCACAGAATTTACAGCCCATACGACAGCCGACCTGAGAGGATATGCAAAGAGTATTTCCGTGCTCGTATTTCATAAATACGCTCTCGATGCACTCTCCGTCTATCAGCTCGAAAAGATATTTTTTTGTGCCATCAAGGCTTGAATCAAGCCTCTTTACAATCTTAGGCAGGCGAATTTCAGCCACTTCCTCAAGCCTTTCGCGTAGCCTTTTAGGAACATTGCTCATCGCATCGCCCCACACGCCACGGAGAAGCCATGAGTAGATTTGCTTAGCCCTGAATTTTGGCTCGCCAAGTGAGGCTATAAGCTCCTCAAGCTCGCCAAGTGACATTGATAAAATATCGTGCTTCCTTATTTAACTCTTTTCATTTTTGCTACGAAGAAGCCGTCTGTCTCGTAAATATGAGGCATAAAGGTGAAGGCTCCATTTGTTGATTTTATATCTCCAAGGGTAAAGTCAAGCGCCTCAAAGCCGTCGTTTCCCTCAAGGAATTTAGCGACAACCTCCTCGTTCTCTGCCTTATTAAGGGTACAGGTTGAGTAAACGAGCTCTGCGCCGAGCTTTACATATTTTGAGCAGTTTTCAAGTATAGCAAGCTGAATTTCAGGAAGTGCCTGAATTTGCTCTATAGGCTTATACTTAATATCGGGCTTTTTAGAGATTACTCCAAGTCCCGAGCAGGGGGCATCACAAAGCACCTTGTCGAAGGAGTCTATAAATTCCGCTCTTTCGCGCTTTGCATCCTGCTCCATTACCTTGATTATTTTTATGCCGAGCTTGTCCGCCCCGTTTTTAACAAGGCTTAGCTTGCTTTTGTGAAGGTCACAGGCGATAATCTCGCCCTCGTTTTCCATTTCGATTGCGCTCGAAAAGCTCTTGCCACCAGGACAAGCACAGGCATCAAGCACTTTTTCTCCCTTTTTGGGATTGAAAATCTTTGCGCAGGCAAAGGATGCGGGGTCTTGAATAAAGCCCTTACCAGCTTCAAGAATGTCAGTAATTGCCGAGATAGGCGCTCTTACATTCAAAACCTCCTCGGTAAAGCCTATGTGCTTATAGGAGATACCTTGAGCTGTTAGATTCTTTCTTATTTCTCTTGGGTCTGCCGTCAAGGTGTTTATTCTAAGCGACACGCCTACCCTTGGCTCGCACGCAAGTGCAAGCTTCTCTGCGATTTCGTCGCCATAGGATTTTCTAAATATATCAAGTATTGATACAGGGATTGACATTTTCACTGAAATTGCCTGCCACTTATCACTTGGAAGTGCAAGGGGCTTGCAATCTCTTATAAACGAGCGTAGGCACGCATTTACAAAGCCCTTAGACCTTTTTGGGCAGAGATTAACCGTCTCCGATACTGCTGAGTATTCAGGAATTTTATCCATATAAATGAGCTGATAAAGGCCCAAGCGAAGTGCGTTCTTTGTTTCCACATCAAGCTTTTCAAGAGCGATGCTTGAGCGCCTTGAAATTTGATAATCAAGAGTTATCATCTTCTCCATAACTCCAAGATAAAGCGCAGTATAGAGTGCAACATCTATCTTTGAAAGCTTTGCTCGGGAAAGCACCGTACTAACCTCAAGGTTTGAGTACGCGCCAGATGATTCCGATTTTACAAGTGATGAAAGTGCTAATTTTCTTGGATTGTCCATAATGTTCTCCTCGTTTCAATTGGTATAAGTCGATTTCTTAAATTGTATTAGACTAACCTAAAATATCACCAACGGCAATTTTTCTGCCGTTTATATAGTCCCTTGCGTTCATTCTTCCCTTGCCCTCGGGAACTATAATATCGAGAGCAATTGCACCGTCTGCGCAGGCAATATGAATTGAGCTATCGAGAGCGACAACCTCGCCTATGTGTGCGTTTTTCGGCTCAACTTGCGAAATGTGTGCCCTTACCACCTTAAGAAGCCTACCGTCTGCTGTTTTCGTAAAGGAAAGCGGAATAGGTGAAAGACCTCTTATTTGGTCGTGGATTTTCTTAGCGCTATTTGAAAAATCAATTAAGCAATCCTGCTTTGTGATTTTTTCGGCATAGGTGAAGTCCTGTGGCTGTTTTGTGCGTGTAGCTTTATTTTCCTTAAAGAGCGAGATTGCCGAAAGAAGTCCCCTTGAGCCTGCGATAGCGAGCTTGTCGTGAACGCTTTCAAAGTTATCATCGGGCAAGATATCAACCTCTTCGACGAGAATGACATCGCCCGTGTCGAGCCCTGCATCCATTTGCATAACGCTAACGCCTGTTTTTGTCTCGCCATTAATAATAGCCCTTTGAATAGGGGCAGCGCCTCTATACTTAGGGAGAATTGATGCATGCGCGTTTATACAGCCGTGCCTTGGAAAATCGAGCACATAATCTGGCAAAATTCTGCCATAGGCAACGACTACTATTAGCTCAGGCTTAAGCTCCTCAAGGGTTGACAAAAATGCACCGTCTCTAAGGGTTTGTGGCTGATAAACCTCAATTCCTGCCTCAAGCGCATATTTCTTTACATCGCTTGGGGTAAGCACCATTCCTCTGCCCTTTGCCTTATCGGGGGTTGTTACGACACCTACGACCTGCTCACCGCTTTCGTGAATTGCACGAAGCGCCTGTGCGGCAAAATCGGGTGTTCCCATAAAAAGTATTCTCATTATTTCTTTATAACCTTATCTGTGTAAATAATTCCGTCAAGATGGTCAAGCTCGTGGCAAATAGCCTTTGCCAAAAGTCCGCTTGCAGATATCTCTATTTCTTCTCCATAACGATTGAGTGCGCGTGCTGTTACATAC
>JAFTIV010000108.1 GCA_017456685.1 Clostridia bacterium
GTTGTAATCTTTGTTACAAGCTTATCAAGTCTGCCCTCGATAGCCTTTACGAGATTTTCGTCAAGCTCGGGCTTCTTGTATTCCTCTTGAAGAGCGATTTGCTGAGTGTTGAACTCAAGCATAAGCTTTTGAATTTCCTCGTCCTTATTGTACGCCTCCTGCGCCTCGTTCATTTTTGCAACACGCTCGTCAGCCTTGATTGCTTGGCCGAGCTGTTTTGCAAGCTCCATAATTTCCATTATAGCTACTCCTTTATTTTATTATTTCTTATATTTCACCGTACAGAGCAAAGGTGTCTGCGCGAGTGATTTTTAGCTTAATAAATTGTCCTGTGTAATCCTCGTCTGCCTCGAAGTGAACAATTTTGTTGCCCTCGGTGCGTGAGGTGTATATTTGGTCGTTGCTTTTGCTTTTTCCGTCAACGAGCACCTTGATAGTCTTACCTATCATAGCCTCGTTTTTTGCCCTTGAGATTTCGTTTTGAACCTCATTTAGTCTATCGAAGCGAGCCTTCTTTATCTGCTCGGGGATTTGGTCCTGCATTTCATATGCGGGAGTTCCCTTTCTTGGTGAGAAAATAAAGGTATATACAGAATCGTATTTTACTCGTCTTACAATATCGAGGGTTTTCTCAAAGTCCTCATCGGTTTCACCTGGGAAGCCAACAATTATATCGGTTGTAAGCACTATATCGGGGCTTTTCGCCTTTAAGCCGTCGATTATCGACATATATCTATCAATGTCGTAATGGCGGTTCATACGCTTGAGCACCTCGCTTGAGCCAGATTGAAGGGGGAGATGGAAGCAATTTGCGATATTTTTGCTTGCACCAAGCGCCTCGATAAGCTCTGGCGAGACATCCTTTGGATGTGAGGTCATAAGATGCAACCAAAACTCGCCATCTATTTTGGCAATTTCTCTTAAGAGATAGGAGATATTATATCCGCCCTCAAGCTCCTTGCCATAGGAATTCACATTTTGTCCAAGAAGGGTTATATCCTTGTAGCCCTGTGCAACAAGTCCCCTTACCTCATCAATTACAGCCTCTGGCAATCTGCTTCTCTCTCTGCCTCTTACATATGGGACTATGCAATAGGTACAAAAGTTATTACAGCCGTACATAATGCTTACCCATGCCTTATGAGCGCTCTCGCGCACGACGGGCAAGCCCTCGGCAATTTTAGGTCTTTGCTCATCAGGAACAAAGGCACGCTTACCCTTATTCAGGGCATTAAAAACAAATTCAGGCAGGCGGTGAAGCGAGCCTGTTCCAAAAACAAAATCAACATAGTGATACGAATGCTTAAGCTGTTCAGCGCGATGAGCCTGTGCAGGCATACAGCCACAAACGCCGATTACTGTATCGGGATTTGCGCTTTTGTTATGCTTATATCTGCCGATTATAGAAAGAGCCCTTTTTTCCGCGTGCTCTCTTATTGCGCAGGTGTTTACGATTATGATATCGGCAATCTTCTCGTCCTGCGTTATAGTATAGCCAAGAGAGGACAAAATTCCTCTTATCCTTTCGCTATCAGCCTCGTTCTGCTGACAGCCAAGCGTTATAACAAAGGCTGTGTAGCCCTTGCCACTAACGAGCTTTCTTACTCCATCAGCATAGCAAGCCTGAGCCTCAAGCTCCTTGGCACTAACAAAATTTTCAAGCATTTTTCGCACCCTTATAATAATATACTTATATGATTTTATCATAAGTATAAAAAATATTCAAGCATTTTTATAAAAATCCGTCATATTTCCTTGTATTTTAGTTTATTTTTTGATACAATAGAATTGGATTTAAGTATTTTTTAGGATATGGTGCTAAAATAGCTTCAAATATGCCTAATGGGAGGTATTTATATGAGAATTATAATAGCTGAGGACGAGCGCGACCTTGCGAGCGCAATTAAGAACGTGCTTGAGTACAACCACTACGATGTAGATGTTGCAAACGATGGTGAGAGTGCGCTTGAGATGATGAGCAATTACAAATATGATGGTGCTATACTTGACATTATGATGCCAAAGATGGACGGCATTACCGTTGTTAAGGAGCTAAGAGCAGGCGGAAACAACATTCCTGTTCTTATTCTCACAGCAAAAAGCGAGGTTGATGACAAGGTGCTTGGTCTTGACGCGGGCGCTGATGATTACCTTACAAAGCCGTTTGTAATCAAGGAGCTTTTGGCAAGGGTTAGAGCGCTGACAAGAAGGACGAGCGAGGTTGCGCAGAGCTTCTCTATCGGCAACACAACACTTGACCATCAAAGCTTTGAGCTTTGCGCTGACGGGAAAAGAGTCCGTCTTACCGCCAAGGAATACAAGCTTATGGAGCATCTTATAAGAAACAAAAATATGCTTCTTTCAACTGAGAAGCTTATGGAGAGCATTTGGGGCTATGACTCCGATGCTGAGATAAATGTTGTTTGGGTATTTATTTCTGCTCTTAGAAAAAAGCTTGAGACAATAGGCTCAAATTATTCAATTAAGGCAGTTCGCGGTGTCGGCTACAAGCTGGAGGAGCTCAAATGATAAAGACCCTGCGAATCCGCTTTATCATCACGGTTATGGTGCTGGTGCTCGTAATCATTTCGGTGCTTATCGGCGCTATAAACATTATAAATTATAAAAGAGTAACTGATAATGCGGATGATATTTTGCAAATCTTAAGCTATAACGATGGAATATTCGCTCCAGATTTTAAGCCCGTGCCCGAAAAGCCAAGCGAGGAGAGCTCAAGTAGCACCGAAGCATCGGGCGACGATGTATCAAGCGAGGAGTCAAGCACCGAGGAGGACAAAATTCCGCCAACGCCTGACCATATTACTATCGAAACCCCCTTTGAAACAAGATACTTCTCCGTTAAGTTTTCGAAGCTTGGTGCGGTTGCTAACACGGAGCATATTGCCTCGATTAGCGAGCCCAATGCGATTTCAATGGCTACAGAGGTTCTTAAGGATGGCGATGAAAATGGCTATTACAGCTCCTATCGCTATATGGTAATCAAGGAAAAATCTCTTGTTATCTTTATTGACTGGACCCGTCAGCTTGAAACAGCGAGCAATTTCCTTTTCGCAAGCATTTTGACCGCGATATGTGTCGTAATTGTTATTTTGGGAATCACTCTGCTTCTTTCAGCAAGAGCGGTAGCTCCTATTGCTGAAGGCTACGAAAGGCAAAGGCGCTTTATTGCTGATGCGAGTCACGAGCTAAAGACGCCTCTTACTATCATTTCTGCAAACAATGAGCTTATAGAAATGACACAGGGTGAGACGGAATACTCCGCCTCAATATCGAAGCAGGTTGTGAGAATGACGAATATGGTTAAAAATCTTTCGTCTCTTGCGAGCATAAATGATGCATCAAAGCATTCTAAGGATGATACATTCTCGCTAAGCGCGGTGTGCAAGGAGCTTTGCGAGCTATTTGAGCCTGTGCTTACAAGGGGCTCTCGCACCTTTAAGCACTCGATTGATTCAGGCATTGATTTTTATGGTGACGAATCACTTATTCGTTTGCTTATCTCGAATTTACTTGAAAACGCAGGAAAATATGCGATTAGCCACACAGAGCTAAGCCTTTCAATTGTGGGAAAGCGCGCTCAGCTTATTGTTTCAAACGATGCGACAAGCGTTGAGAACGGAAGCCTTAAAAGATGCTTCGAGCGTTTTTATCGCTCCGATGAGGCGCGTGCCTCGGGCATTGAGGGTAGCGGAATTGGTCTTTGTGTTGCAGAGGAGATTGTCACCTTGCATGGTGGACAAATCTCTGCCTACGGTGTAGATAACACCTTTAATATCAAGGTCACACTATAATTAAAATCGGACTGACGAGTGTCAGTCCGTTTTCTTATTAGTCTATTTCTGCAACGGCAGTTTTCCTTGTCTTTAGATGCATTACGAGATAATAAATTCCGTAAACTGCAAGAGCTGCGAGGAAGAATACGACTGGGTTGATAACCATAAGGAGCCATTGTGGCATTCCAAACTCTCCTACAAGACCGATGTAGAATGCGTCCTCCTTAAGGAAGAACCAGTTGTGGTCAAGAAGCACAACGCCGAGCTTAGCCCAAAGGGTGATTGCAACAAGTGCCACCGCTGTATGCCAGCATCTTTTAATTTCTGGCTTAACTATGCCAAGTGCGATGTTGAGAACTCCCCAAGCGAGAAGCACGCCATGGAAGAACATTGTTTGAACGGCTTGATAGCACCAAGGCTCACCGCTTCCTATGCTTGCGGGGTATGAGATATACATAAGCGGAGCAAGGCACGAAAGGATTACGATTGGCTCAAGAATTTTCTTGCCGTGCTTGTTAAATTGAGCAAATGCAGAAAGTGGGCAAAGAACTGTGCAGATGTGGAATGGAAGCTTATCCATATTAAGTCCACCACCTATTGGATTGCCAAGGACATCATAGTCGGCATATACGAACTCGTGAACGAAGAAATCGCTTATGTAGGAAATGGTAAGAGCCCATATAAGAATTTCCATCGCCTTGACCTTCTTCTCCATTGGACATTTTCTAAGAAGGAAATATCCACCGACAATTCCGCCTATGATAAGAATGAGATATATTATGTGTGAGACTGAAAATGCAGTAACCTTGATTCCTGTATCAAAGTGCGACATTTCAAAAAGCTTGAAGAATAAATTTCTCATTTTTTC
This sequence comes from Clostridia bacterium, assembly GCA_017456685.1. Lineage (GTDB taxonomy): Bacteria > Bacillota > Clostridia > Oscillospirales > CAG-272 > RGIG2000. Next base: position 4,663 of record JAFTIV010000108.1, read on the forward strand.
TCTCCTTTATCTATGAAATTTTAATTTTAGCTTATTATACCAGCGCTCCTTCTGGGGCAAGCAAACAAGCTCATAAATCGAGGTTATAGTAAAGCAAACGGTAATACCGATAATTCCTATGGTAAGGGTGTTTAACCAAGGCATACCATCAAATGGTGGCTCAAGCAGGTACATTGAGTTGCACGCGTCAAGCTTGAATATTGCATAAAGGGCATTTATTATAAGTCCGTCAACGGCAAAGAGACAAAGTCCTGCGCAAACACTTATAA
>JAFTIV010000109.1 GCA_017456685.1 Clostridia bacterium
CATTCGTAAGTTTATGGAGATGCGAATCTTAACGCCTGTTATTCTGCGAGAACTGATCGAAAAGATCGAGGTCTTTCCCGTAGAGGGAACAGGCAAGGACAGAACGCAAAGAGTCATCATTCATTACCGCTTCGTCGGCACGCTTGACATCCCCGGCATCATTCACAGACCGCCATATATCCTCGACTCACGCAAAGGCGTAGCCATCGAATACTTATCTAACGCGGTATAAAAAAAGAGCAGGCGAACCTGCTCAAAACAACTCAATATTTAACCGAAAAGTAAGCATAAGCAAAAAAATATCGAGTGTCCATAACTTGAATCTGTTATGAACACTCGATATGGTCTGAGTGACAAGACTTGAACTTGCGGCCTCTACCACCCCAAAAAGGCTGCTTTTATTTTTTCTCCTCGATTATGTTATCGCCGAATTGCTTTACGACTACGGCGTATCGGGTAGCGTAGGCTTCCTCGACGAGCTCGTCAAAGTTGAGCTTTTTCTCCTCCTCGATTACCTTTTCGAGCTCTGGGCGAGTGCGAGGGTGGCGAGGTGTGAACACGGTACAGCAATCCTCGTATGGGAGAATTGAGGTGTCGTAAGCGCCAATTCGTCTTGAAATTTGAATGATTTCTTCCTTGTCCATGCCGATAAGTGGGCGATAAACAGGAAGGTCTGCCATAACATTTGTTACATTTATAGCCTTCATTGTCTGGCTTGCAACCTGACCGAGGCTCTCGCCTGTGATGATTGCATCACAATCAATATCGTGAGCGAGCTTGACTGAAAGAGCCATCATATAGCGACGGAGAAGAAGTGTAAAATAATCCTCGTCACAGTTGTCGCGAATGAGCTCTTGAATTTTTGTAAGAGAGATAATATGAACGCGAATACGCATTGTGTAATCGGTTAAAATCTTGGCGAGCTCAAGGACCTTTTCGCGCGCTCTTTCTGAGGTGTAAGGGAAGCTTTCAAAGTGAATAGCCTCGAGCTGAACACCGCGCTTTGCCATCATAAATCCAGCCACAGGGGAGTCTATTCCGCCCGAAAGGAGCAAAAGTCCGCGTCCGCTTGAGCCGTAAGGAATTCCACCCGCGCCCTTTTCTTGACCTGCGTGAATATATGCGTATTTGTCGCGAATTTCGACTTGAACGATAACATCGGGGTTATGAAGGTCAACCTTTATCTTGCCAGCGGTAGCCTCAAGCACCGCAGCGCCAACCTCGCCAGCAAGCTCGGGAGAGGAAAGCGGGAAGCGCTTGTCTGCGCGCTTAGCACATGCTCTAAAGGTCTTAGCACCCTTGATTCGCTCGGGAATGTGTCGCTTAACCATATCAATTATAGTTTCAAGCTTCTTTTCACAAACGATAGCACGAGTAACGCCAACAAAGCCGAAAACGTGCTTTGCCTGCTCGGTCATTTCGTCAATCATATCTGCACTTCCCTCGTCAAGAGGCTCACAGAAAACGGTTGATTGTGCATAATAAATATTAAAATTTCCTAATCTTTTCGCACGACGACGAAGCTCCTTTAGAAGCTTAGCCTCAAATTCGGAGCGATTAGCGCCCTTTAGGATTATCTCGCCGTATTTGCATAAAATTACTTCGTTGATTCTTTCGCTCATCTTATTTGTCCGTCACCCTTAATGATATATTTTGAGGTTGTAAGAGCATCAAGCCCCATAGGGCCTCTTACATGTAGCTTTTGCGTGGAAATTCCTATCTCCGCACCAAAGCCAAATTCACCACCATCAGTAAAGCGAGTAGAGGTGTTTACATAAAGCGCGCACGAGTCGATTGAGCTTGTGAACTTATCAGCGCTTCGTGCGTTTTCCGTAACGATAGCCTCGCTATGTCCGGTTGTGTATTTGTTAATATGCTCAATTGCACTATCAAGGTCGCAAACAACCTTAATTGACACGATATAATCATCGTATTCTGTTTCATAATCAGCCTCTGTAGCAAGCGAAGCACCCTTGATTATCGAGACAGTATCCGCGCAACCGCGAATATCAAGTGAATATGGCGCGCTTGCCTCGGCAAAGCGAGTAAGAAACTCCTCAGCAACACTCTTGTGAACTAAAATCGTTTCTATTGCATTGCAAACTGAGGGACGCGAGCATTTTGCGTTAATGGCAAGCTTAATTGCCATATCAATGCTTGCACTCTCGTCAACATAAAGGTGGCAGTTGCCAGCGCCCGTTTCGATAACAGGAACTCGCGCATTTTCAACAACGCTCCTTATAAGACCCTTACCACCGCGAGGGATTAAAACATCTATAAGACCGCGCATATTCATAAGAGCATTTGCACTCTCGCGAGTTGTATTTTCGACAAGGGATACGGCATTTTCATCAACGCCACACTCCTTAAGTGTCTTGCGAATGATGGAAACTATACACTTGTTTGAGCTAATAGCCTCCTTGCCACCGCGAAGCACAACCGCATTTCCGCTCTTCAAGCAAAGAGAGGCTGCATCTGGGGTTACATTTGGGCGCGCCTCATAAATCATAGCGACAACACCGAGAGGAACTCTCATCTTGTGAATTTCAAGCCCGTTAGGACGAGTGAAAATTTCACCCGCACCAATAGGGTCGGCAAGGTCGGCAATCTTCAAAATCGCGCTTGAGATGCCCTCAATTCTTGCTTTGTTAAGCATAAGACGGTCAAGCATTGCATCGCTTATTCCGTTAGCCTTGGCATTTTCAAGGTCGATTTTGTTAGCCTCTATTATTTCATCAGCTCCCTCACTAATGCTCTTGGCAATAGCTATAAGTAGCTCGTTTCTTTTTGCACCGCTTAGCTGTGAAAGCTCGCGCGAGGCGCGCTTAGCACCCTCACAAAGCGATTTAATACTATCAAAAAGCTCCATATTAGTCCTTTCTTGCGGCAAAATATGTGCCGACATGCTTTCCGTCAAGAATGTCGTATAAAACATCTGGATTTTCGCCATTTACAATGAGCATAGGAATTCCGCGCTCGTTTGCAATCTGCGCTGCGTTGATTTTTGCAATCATACCACCTGTACCACGCGCTGTGCCTGCACCGCCCGCATATGAGCGAATAGTGTCGTCAATTTTGTCGACGCGGTCGATTAGCCTTGCGTCCTCGTGCTTTCTTGGGTCCTTGTTATAAAGACCGTCAATGTCACTGAGATTTATAATCAAATCCGCCTCGCACGCAATAGCAACATAAGCAGAGAGTGTGTCGTTACCACCAATCTCAAGTCCCTCGCAGGAAGAAGAGTCGTTTTACTGTACGATAGGCAAACAGCCC
>JAFTIV010000110.1 GCA_017456685.1 Clostridia bacterium
ATTTGCTTCTTTTTCTCGCTTGAGGTGGACACTCTATAGGAGTTACCCTCGATATATCTTCCAACAAAGAACAAAATGCCAAGAAGCGCGCACGCCATTGAGGCAATTATTGCGATTTGATGAATTCTATATATATGAGTAAGTATAAAAATAGGTAAAATAGCCACGCCAACAAGCCATGGTGACACCACCAAAATCACATGTATTATTGATTTGATTATAGATAAAGGGGTGCGTTTTTCCTTCGATTCCATTTGTTTTCTCCTTTTTGCGCTCGTTTTTCAAAATTAGAGTCCTATAGACTAATTTTAACATCTTTCGCTGATATTGTCAATATTTTATATATAAAAGCGCTCCCGCGCGAGGTGTTTTTTGCAATTTGGCGGGTGCTTTTTTGCGTCAAAGCTACAGCAAGGCACAAAAAAACAGCCACAAGAGGCTTGTAGCTGTTTTCTATTTTAGCTTATTTAGCTTACGGGGTAGGTTTCGAGAAGGAAGTTAAGGCTCTTTTCAAGATAGTCTCTTGTAAATTCCACCTGCTCTGCCCAGGTTTCAAGCTCTACAATGTATGCAGGGTCCCAGTTATTGGGGCTCCAAAGGTGCTCATTACCCATTACATCTGTCCATTTTTCAAAGTTCTTCTCGAACGCGTCCTCCTTGTCGTAGGCATAGATATAGCACTCGTCAAGGGTTTGCTGAATAGTGAGCTTATTATCTCTTAATTGCTGACCGACAAGCAAGCGAAATTCCTCGTGCTCCAAAAGACCCTTGAACCACGGATTTTTGTTTCTTGCCCAGAGATAATTATATTTTTGAACATCGCTTCCCTTGTGGCTTACATTGCCAAGACACATATCAAAATCCCACACAGGTCCGCACTTAAGCTTTCCGCCTGCGTCCTTGTACATATAGAAGCTTGAATAATCAACATCGGGGTTTTTGAATAGCTCAAAGATGATATATGCCTGTGCAAAGGATTCGACATCTACAAGCTCCTTAACCGCCTCGTAGTCTGCTCCGTTGATTGCCGAGAGTGAGCTTTTTAGGTAGTTTTCGATAAAGGCTCTATGTGTAACGGATATACCGACAATATCGGGGGACTTGATTGAGTATTTTCTGCTCGAATTTAAGCTATCGGGTACTACCACACATATTCCGTCGCCCCAGCCGTCCATCTCTACAAGGTTGCCTGTATCGACGATGCTTTGGTCCTCGACCTCGCTTATTTCAACGCGGTTTTCATTGACCTCTACCTGCTCGCAAAGCAGATATACGCCTTTATAATCACCGTTTAAATAAACCTCTACAAGCTGGCTATCGGGTGAGCTTTCAAGAGCTGACAGCGCCCTTGCCGTCTTATAAGCAAGGTGATTTCTTATAAGGCTTCTGTCGAAATGATTTGCAAGAAGCACCCAGTCCTTGCCCTCGCCAAAGTCAAAGAGGTCAGTCCTTTTATCAAATTTAATTTTGTAGGGCTTCTTTTCGAAATGGGTCCAGGTAGAGTTTCCCCTACCCTTTATTTGTGCAGAGGCTCCAAGAATAAATGTATCTCCATCGAGGTCATAAATTGTCACATCACACTTTAAATATGTGGTTTTTGAGGTGACATTTGCGCCCCCTTCGGTATCTATTGAGATAACAGGAAGTCCGCTACTCTCTCTGCCAAAATATGCCTTGAGCTTTACGCTTTGGCTTGCGGTAAAGAACATTCTTGGGTCTGTTGAGCCATCGCTCCAGCCAAGGAATTGATAGCCCTGAAGTGGCTCGGCAATTACGGCAAATATAGGCTCGCCCTCATCAACCATTTGAACAGCCTCGCCCTTGATTACGCCCTTGTCCTCGTCGCAAACAAACTCAATTGTGTAGTATTTGCTAAAGATAGCAGTGTAAACAACATCCTTGGTTATTACATCGTGCCTTCTCTCTGTCGGCTTGCCATCGTCCCAGCCCTTAAAGCGGTAGCCCGCCTTTGGTGCAGCCTGAACGAGCCTTGAGGTTGAGCCGTAGGTAAGCTCCTGATAGGCTCTGCCCTCGATTTCTTGAATGTATCCGCCCTCACCAGCTACATATTCAACGCTTACCTTATTTGAAAAAAGCGCGGTTATAGTTTTATCTCCGCTTACAAGGTCGGCTCTTGATAGCTCCATAGAGCCATCATCCCAGCCGAGGAAGCGGTAACCCTCGAGAGGTGCTACTGTAACCTGCTCGGTTGTTTGCCCGTGCTCAAGCGTTTGAATTGCGTTTCCTGTAATTACACCACCCTCAGGGCACGCATAGGTTATGGTTCCGTAGCTTATTTTTTCGAATTTTGCCTTAAATGTGGCACTCTGTGTGAGTGTATCGGTGCGAGTCGTAGCGGTCGAGCCGTCGTCCCAGCCAACGAAGCGATAGCCCTTTTTGGCTCTTGCGAGCACGGCATCAAAGCTCGCACTCTCGCCAGAGGCAACCTCCTTAGTCTGCTGAGCAACACCTACAATGCTTCCGCCCTCGCCCGCTACATATTCGACGCTTATGCTCGTCGTCTTATCTCCGCAAGAGAAAAGAAGCGATGTAAGCATCAAAATCGAAAATGCCAATATAAGTAGCTTTTTCATTTTAATCCTTCCTTTTTAGAATTGAGCATAAATGCCCCTTAGCGCGGGGTAAATTTGCTTGAAGAGCTTGTATTTATTATCATAATATGCGGTCAATTTTTCGTTTGGTAAAATGCTGTCCTTGATTTGCACGAGAGAGTCGATTGCCTCGTCAAGAGAGGAATACTCGCCACAGCCGACCATGGCAAGGATTGCACCACCATATGATGGACCCTGCTCGGTTACAGGTCTTTGAACCTCTATTCCAAGAACATTTGCGACAACGGTGCGCCAAATTTCGTTCTTTGCACCACCGCCACAGATAAGGCTTTTTTCAATTTTTACGCCACTTGCCTTAGCCACCTCTACACAATCACGAAGCGCGAATGCAACACCCTCCATAATCGCAAGAAGCATATGCTTTCTTGTGGTATTAGGACGCATACCGATGAATGCTCCTCTTGCACCTGCGTCGTTATGAGGGCTTCTCTCGCCCATAAGGTATGGAAGAAAATAAACCTCGTTTTCGTAAATTATATCGAAAAGTCCCTTTTGCTCGCCTACATAGTCATCGCTTTCAAGAATGTTCTCCATCCACCACTTATTACACGATGCGGCAGAAAGAATACAGCCCATTAGATGATATTTGCCTGTTGCGTGGCAGAAGCTATGAAGGGAGTTATTTTCATCAACCGAGAAGGTATCCTTGGAGATAAAGACCGTTCCGCTTGTTCCAAGGGAAATATTGCACGAGCCGTCCTTTATTGTGCCTGTGCCTATTGCGGCAGCCGCGTTATCGCCTGCGCCCGCACATATAACAACGCTCTCGCTAAGCCCTACCCTGTGTGCGATTTCGGGCTTTATTTTGCCTATAGGCTCATAGGACTCGTAAAGCGTTGGAAGCCACTGGCGCTTGATATGGCAGATTTTTGTCATTTCGTCACTCCAGCACTTATTCTTTACATCTAAAAGAAGCATTCCGGATGCGTCCGAATAGTCAGTTGCGTGGACTCCGCTAAGAACATATGCAACATAATCCTTAGGAAGCATAAGCTTGCTTATTCTCGCAAAGCACTCGGGCTCGTTTTCCTCAACCCACAAAATTTTAGGCGCGGTAAAGCCCGCAAAGGAAATGTTTGCAGTATATGATGAAAGCGTCTGCTTTCCTACCTCACTATTTAGGCGGTCGCTCTGCTCCTGTGTTCTTCCATCATTCCAAAGAATTGCGGGACGAATTACCTTATCGTTTTCATCAAGAATTACAAGACCGTGCATCTGTCCGCCAAAGGAAATTCCCTTAACGCTTGATTTGTCCTGACCCTCAAGAAGCTCGCAAAGCCCGTCTATTGTCTGTGTTGCCCAGTCCTCGGGATTTTGCTCACTCCAGCCACTCTGTGGATAGGAAATAGGATAATCCCTGCTTACACTATTTAAAAACTCTACATTTGCCCCAACAAGAAGCATCTTTACAGACGATGTGCCGAGGTCTATTCCAATATAACTATTCATATCTTGTTCCTTTTCTGCTTATTTTGCCTTATTATTTGCAAAAGCGCGTTTTAAAATACATATGAGCCCGCCTCAAGGGTATGGCTTTTACCTTCAATTATGACAGTTGCCTTAACGGGAGTTGTAATCTCGTATCTAAAGCCGTCGCCCTCCTTGTACCACGCAGAGGACACCTCTCCGTGTCTTGTTTCAATTTTTGCGCTAAGCCAGTCAAGCCTTTTGGTTGGATTTGGCGCGATAAGCACCTGCTCAAAGCCAGGCTTTTCCTCTATCGTTTGAATTCCACAGGCAACTCCATATACCCAATCAGCAACGCTTCCGTAGGCGTAATGATTAAATGAGTTCATATCCTTGGACCAGAACTCGCCCTTGTCGTTTATGCCGTCCCAATGCTCCCAAACGGTGGTTGCACCCTGCTTAACAGAATAGAGCCACGAGGGGTAATTTTCTTGAAGAAGAATATCGTATGCAAGCTCTGTATAGCCGTTTTGTGATAGCGCATGCAAAAGGTATGGCGTACCAACAAAGCCCGTCTGTAGCCTCTTACCGTTTGCCTTAAGCATATTGGCAAGCTGATTTGCCACAGCCTTTTTATTGTCTGTCAAATCGAAGTACAAGGCGAGCACACACTCGGTTTGAGTTTTATACTCCGTAAAGGTCTCTCTTGCTCTTTTTAAAATTCTCTTATAAAGTGCCTCGTATTTCGAAACATTTCTGCCAAGCACCTTGCCTGCCTTTACCACAAGGCTTGTGGAGTGTGCATAAAAGGCTGTTCCTATGATATCAAGGCTTGTCGAGCCTACATAGCTTCCAGCAGGGGCATCAAGTCCAAGCCAGTCGCCAAAGTGCCAGCATCCGTACCAAAGATCCTTTTTCTTTGTGATTTTTCCTATCTCGTCAACATAGGTGCACATTGACTTGAATTGCTTTCTTAGTATGCTCTTATTGCCGTAGGTTAGGTAAATTTGCCAAGGGCAAACGGTTGAGGCATCGCTCCACGCAGCGGTTGAGCTACCTGGCTTTTCGTGAACCTGTGGCACTACAAAGGGTATAAGTCCCTCTCTTTGCTGCTCAAGCCAGAGGTCAGCAAGCCATTTTTCGAAGAACCTTTCAACATCGTAGTTATACGATGCGGTGCGCACGAAAACCTGTGCATCGCCCGTCCAGCCCAGTCTCTCGTCCCTTTGCGGGCAATCGGTTGGAATGTCAAGGAAGTTTCCTCTTTGACCCCAAATTATATTTGAAAAAAGCTTATTAAGAAGCTTGCTTGACGAATTAAGATAGCCTGTGCGCTTCATTTGTGAATGAATTACAATCGCCCTTATGCTATCAAGGGTAAGTGTGTCGGGGAAGCTATTTACCCTTATATATCTAAAGCCCCAAAAGGCGAGGCGTGGCTTGTGGGTCTGGTGTCCGTCGGCACAAATATATTCAAATTCAGCCTTAGCACTTCTATAGTTCTCTGTATAAAGATTTCCGTCCTTGTCAAGAACCTCGGCAAAGGAAAGCGAAACGCGCTCTCCCGCCTTGGCATCAAGCTCGATTTCAAAATAGCCAGTGAGATTTTGATTAAAGTCGATAACCGTCTCGCCCTTGGGGGTTGTAAAAATGCGATGAGCACGAATTTTTTGTTGCTCTATCACCTTCTCGCCCTGTTGCCTTACAATCTCGACAAAGGAGCAATCCTGAACGCATACGGGTCCAAAGCTCTCGCTTGCGGTTGCATCATAATGCTCGCCATCATAAAAATCGCTCATTGTGATTTTGCTAAGCGATGTCTCCCACTCCTCGTCTGTGCGAATGTAGCTTATCTCTCCGTCGAGATATACAAGCTCAAGCTCACAAATGATAGCGGGGTGAGTGTCCTTAAGCTCTGTGCGATTGCGCTCATTTATTCTGCCCTTGAACCAGCCCGCGCCAAGAGTAACGCGGAGCTCATTTTCAGCGCTTATAAGCTCTGTTACATCGTACTCCTGTAGCTGTACTCTTTTGTAAAAGGTCCAGCCAGGGGCGAAGATAAAGTCTCCTACGCGCCTTGAGCCAAGCTCAGCAACATAACAGCCAAGCGAGGTTATTCTAAGGGTCGCGCTCTTTACGGGCTTGTTAAGAGTAAATTTGCGTCTAAAGACGGGGCAAATTGTCTCGTCATGATATTTAGGATAGGTAATCCATTTTGCGTTTTCAAGTAGCATTTTAGTGTCCTCTTTAATATTTTTAAATATATTTCTATTTTTATTTTAACATTATTTACAGGTATTGTCAATAAAAAGCAAAAAAGACTGCATAGAAATGCAGTCTTTACTTGATTTGTCAGTCCCAGTAGCCGAGATTCGGCTTTGGCTTAGAAATAATTGTTATGGGCTTATTTTCAAACACTTCCCTCGCGTTTTTAGCAAAATCCTCACAGGTCAAGGGGCGTTCTCTTATAATTGTATTTGGGCACTCAAAATCAATTTCATAAAGCCAAGGGCCATTATAGTTAGCCCTCTTTAGAGCCTCAAGAATTGCCTGCCAGTTGAGCTTGCCCTCACCAGGTAGCCAATGGCGCTCGTTTACAAAATCGTAGTCCGAAATATGCGTTGTAACAATTTTGTCGCCGAGAGTGTCGATAAAATCGACAGCATCCTCTGTAAGCAGATGGTTCGTGTCAAAGCAAATTTTAAGGTCTGGGTGTGCCGAAATAAGCTCTTGCATATCGGCAATTGTATTACCAAGACAGCTTCTTGGCAAATCCTCAACCGCAAGGGTAGCACCAAGCGAGGTCGCGCACTCGGCAAGCTCCGCAAGGCTTTTCTTTGCAATTTTCATTCTTTCGGGGCGCTCTGTGTCGCTAATTGGCTCTCCGCTTGCATGAATTACAAAAAGCTTAATACCTATGTCGCGCGCTTTTTTCATAACACCCTTAAGGTAGATAACCGAGCGCTCGGCAAGCTCAGGGCTTGATATATCTATGTATTGAAATGGACAGAACGGAAGATGGAAGGACCAAAGCTCAACCCCGTATTCATCGGCAAGCGAGCGATAAAGCTCAAAATTAAGCTCCTCACAGTCCGCTATGCTTGAGCGACTTATCTCCATTGCCTTAATTCCGTTATCTCTGTAAGCCTCGAAAAGCTCCTCACATGCTATCTTTCCACAGCTTGAAAGTCCTATCTTAAACATAATTACACCTCTTTCAATTTACTAATATAATTTTACCACACACGCGCACCTGTGTCAATAAAAACGCAAAATTTCTTAAAAAAAGAAGCACTCGGCAGAGTGCTTCCTTGATTTTAACTATTGCACCTCGGGGAAATCCTCGCAACCAGGAATAGGTGTTACGGTAACTGCTGTGCCAACCTTGTTTATTTCCACAGAAACACTCGCGCTGATTGTTGCGTCTTGACCCTCAATGTTAACATTCTCGATTGAGATATCTGTATTTGCTGACTTTATGTAGCCGTTCTTCGCAATTACAAGCTCTACCTCAATGTCCGAAATCTCGACCTCGTCAGCATCAGCAACAACGCCCTCGCTCTCGAGATAGCCCTTTATTGTCTCATATACCTCAGGGTAAGCGCTTTCGGTAATTGCAAGAGTAAGTGTCTTGCCAGACTCCTCGCTCTTAACATCAATATCATCAAGAATTGCCTTTGGAATTTCTCTTACAACATCGTCAAAGGACTCCGGAATTTCTGGAATTTCCGCATCTGCCTCGTCGTAAGGGGTCTTGTAGCCTACTCCGTCCTCGACAATATACATCCACTCGCCATCGGTGTACATCTTCATGCTTGTGCTCTCGCCCATTACATTAGCGGAGAGCTCCATATACATAGCCTGCTCGTTAGCCTTAATAGAAGCTGTTACAGGAATTGTAAGTGTCATTCCGCTTACTGCAACTGATACATTGAGTGTAAGTGTTGCATCTACGCCTGCGAGCTCAGCTGTAGCTGTAAGTGCCTCCGAAAGAAGCTTAGCGTTGCCTGTAAGCTCGCTCTCGCTTGAGCTTTCCTCGTCATCATCATCGTCATCGTCGCTTCCGCCAAGCTCGCACGAGAAGAGCGCAAATGATGAAAGAAGCATGCAAAGAACAAGTATAATTGATAATAGCTTTTTCATTGTTTTTCTCCTTGAAAAGTGAAATTTCAGACTCCGTCTGTTCTTTTATTGTAGCACAGATGATTGCTTTTGTCAACCCAAAATATTTTTTGCTTAAATATGCTTTTGCCCATTATTTTAAGAAAAAAGCAAAAAAAGGTTGCTATTGTGTCGGTTTTATGATATACTAATACATATTTTTATATAAAATGATTGAGAGGTATTTATTTTGAACTGGGAACTTTTTGTATTGATTCTCTATTTCTCAACAATGCTTGGAATAGGAATCTTTATGTTCATTCGCTCAAGGAGCAAAACCGACAAGGATTATTTTCTTGGTGGAAGAAGCACCGGCCCTTGGGTAACTGCAATGAGCGCGCAGGCGTCTGATATGAGCGCTTGGCTTCTTATGGGACTTCCTGGAAGCGTTTTGGCCTTTGGTCTTGGACAAATTTGGATAGGCATAGGTCTTTTAATCGGCACCGCACTTAACTGGATACTTATTGCTAAAAGACTTCGTTGCTTCTCGCAGGCTACAAATGACTCGATTACCGTGCCACAATATTTATCTAATCGCTTTGCCACGAAGAGCAAGGGGCTTCAGGTATCGTGTGCGATAGTTTTCCTCGTTTGCTTCACCATTTATGTTGCATCTGCATTTGTTGCGGGCACTGATGTGTTTGTTACCCTTTTTCCTAACCTTGAAAGATGGGTTGCAATGCTCATTTTCGCAGCAATTCTTATCATCTATACCTTCCTCGGCGGATACAAGGCTGTTTGTTGGACAGACTTTTTCCAAGGACTTTTGATGCTCGCTGCTGTTTTGGCTGTACCACTTATTATGGTATTTGCAGGAGACCTTGAGTTCTCGCTTCTTAGCAACGAAATCATCTCTGTCGGTGGAAATTCATATGCCTTTAACACAAATATGTTCTCCGATTTTAGAGAAATCATAAATGGTCTTGCTTGGGGTCTTGGCTACTTTGGTATGCCTCATAGTATCGTCCGCTTTATGGGCATTAAGAAGGCATCTATGGTTAAGAAATCCGAAATCGTTGCCATCAGCTGGGTAACCCTTGCCCTTTCTGCAGTAGTTTTAATTTCCGTATTTGGCAGAGCCTTTGTTTTAGATGGTGTAAGCCTTGGAGAGCTTCTCCTTTATGGCGATTCTCAAAAATTGATATTTATTACTCTTGCAAGAGAACTATTCCCTGCGATAATTGCTGGACTTCTGCTCTCGGCTATCATAGCGGCTTCTATGTCAACCGCTGACAGCCAGCTTCTTGTTGCATCCTCATCCTTTACATCCGACATCTATAAGCCTCTAATCCGTAAGAGTGCACGCGACAAGGAAACTCTTTGGGTTGGTCGTGGGGTAGTTGTTCTTATTTCGATTATCGCATTTGTAATCGCAGCTGTTGGTGGTAGCGGAGCACAGGCGATTATGAATCTTGTTGAGTGCGCTTGGGCAGGCTTCGGCTCTGCGTTTGGTATGGTAATCATTCTCTCTGTATTCTGGAGACGCTTTACCTACAAGGGTGCGCTTGCGGGAGTTATCACAGGTGCGCTTGTTGACCTAATATTCCTTATGTTCTTCACAGATACCGCAACAACCTTTATTAGTGGCTACACATTCTTTATCGACACAGGTGTTTACGAGCTTATTCCTGGCTTTATCGCAAGTGCAATTGCCTCGGTTTCCGTAACCCTTCTTGACAAGGAGCCCTCTAAGGAGGTTACCGACATATTCGACAACGCTATGTCACTTGCCAACAATAACGAGGAAACGGCTTCCGTTGAAGCATAAATCAAAAAGCAGAGATTTAATAGCGTGATACTCTTAACGGAGTATCACGCTAACTCTATTCGCCTTCGGCGAGTTCTATTGCTACGCAGTGATATTCGGCTTACGCCGAGTGATATTTGCTTCGCAAGTTTATAGGCGAATAGAATATCACTGAAGCCGTAAGGCTTCAATATCACTGTCGTTGTGCGACAATATCACTCTTTGCGTCAGCAAAGAATATCACTTTATACCAACAGAAAAGAG
>JAFTIV010000111.1 GCA_017456685.1 Clostridia bacterium
AAGGCTTCAATATCACTGTCGTTGTGCGACAATATCACTCTTTGCGTCAGCAAAGAATATCACTTTATAACAACAGAAAAAGAGATAACATTTCGACGAACACGATTTGTTATCTCTTTCTGTTTGTAATAAGGGTTTGGGCTTAGCCCATTTGCGTTTGACTAGTCAAATGCGATGCTCGCACTTTACCCAAAGTGTAAAATTCTCCGCTAAGGACATCACGCTATGCGGTCGGGATTTATTTTATGCGCCAAATTCCTCAAGTGCGTCCTTACCTACTGTTATCTCAGCGGGGGCAAGTATGCTCTCAAGGGTTACTGTATAGAGTGATGCATCGCCTCTTACAACAAGGCTTTGCATAGGTGAGTTAACCGGGCTCTGCTCTGTACCCTCATAGAGCTTTTGAACAAGCTCAATTGTTGATTTGTCCTCTGCAAGATAAGCATAGCTTGCAAATACAAGCTCAAGACTACTTGTGGTGCTATTAAAGCCGTTTATATAAACATTGCAGGTTGTGTACTTAGTATCAATTGAAACCTGAAGCGCGCCCTTGCTTACATTAAGCTCATTGCCGTTTACGAAGAACGAGCCGTCTCCAAGATAGCTTGGATTAAATATAGCAACACCGATTTCGAGCTTACCATAAATGTCCTCGTATTGATTAAGGCTTTCTCTGTTGATTGAATAGCCTGTCGCAATACCATCCTTGCTTGGATTGGTTGAGAAGCCAAGGTGTGTCAAAATCGCGCCATAGGTTGCCTTTTCATTTGTAGTTATATTATAAGTGTAAAATGCCTTATCATAGCTTTCAAAGCAGATATAGCTCTCAGTCGAGTCGCCAGCCTTTGCCAAGCCGTCAAAGATTATCTTGTCGCTTCCCGATGCATAGTCAATGCTTGGGTCGTACTCGCTAAATGATTTTACAGTAAAGCTATTAAGTGTATCTATCTTGTCCTTAGCAACGTTTCCGTCCTCGCCCAAGAAAATAACAACTCTTAAGCTTCCACAGCTACTAAAGAAGGTGCTTGTGATGCCACTCATATCGCCTCCAAAAACAGCCATTTTTATAGGTGTACTATTAAAAATGTCCTTGCCTGCTGTTGCGAGGCTTGGAAGAAATGCTCTTACAACGCCTGTGCTTTGCAATGCGTTGTCACCTAAATGTGTAAGATTTGGAAGATTAATCTCTGTCACAGCCTTAAGACCAGCAAATGCGAAGCCACCTATAGAGGTAAGTGATTTTGGTAGGTTAATGCTTTCAATGTTAGAGGAGCCATTAAACGCTCTTTCTCCAATTGTTTTTACGCCCTCTGGCAAAATTACTGTTTTAAGCGATGCACACGCATTAAATGCGTATCCGTCGATGTTTTGAAGTGGTGCTTCAGACATATCAATGCTTGTTATGTCCGTTCCGCGGAATGAGCTTCCACCTATAGATCTAATTTTGGGAAGCCTTATATCTCCCGTTATTTTTGTGTTATAGAAGCCTGTGGAGATTGTTTCGAGCGTCTCGATGCTATTTATCGTTGTCAAGCTACTACAGCCTGTAAACGATGAGCCAATGCTTCTAATCTTAGATGAAAACAATAATGTTGTAAGCTTGCCACAGCTTGTAAAGCAGTTTGATCCAAGACCTACAACATTTGATTTTGACATATCTACGCTTACAAGGTTAGTGCAATAATAGAATTCTGCATTAGAGAATGAAATCTCGCTATTTCCCTCGCCTGTTTCATAATCGTAGCCTGTTGCCTCAATCACTACCTCTTCAAGAGCCGAGCAATTTCTAAACACATGAGTTCCAATGCTTGCTACTGTCCTTGGAATTGTAACAGAGGTAACTACATTGTTTCCAGCCCAATCACTACCCGCAAACGCACTTCCATCAACCTTAGTTACTGTATAGGTAACCTCGTCGATTGTTATTGTTTCGGGAATAACAACCTCTGTAAGCGTGCAGTTTACATTTTCGTTTGTTACAGTCGCTGTCTTGTTAGTAGCATTAAGAGAATAATAAATTCCATTGTGCTCAACAGCCGAGGCGGTTATCGCGAGTGCGCACACAAGCACTACAAGCATAAGCGCCATAGTTAAAAGCTTTTTCATAATTTTCTCCTTGCGGGTAAAGCTCCGCGGGCGTATAAAATATTTTTACAGTATAATTATACCATACGCAAGTATATATTGTCAATATTGCACAATTAACAAATCCCCCCCCCCGATTTTTGTGCATTTTGCACAATAATGCACAAAAATCATCTCTTCACTCTTCACTTTTCACTCTTATCTCTTCTTTTCCCTTTCCTTTGCAAAATGCACAAGTGATATTTTTGCTATCGCAAAAGAGATATTCTCACTCCGTGAGAGTGATATATTGCAACCGTAGCCGTTTTGCTTTCTTTTATGTTTTGAGAGAGGTTGCAATATGAAATATTTTGCTGTACGCAAAATGCGGAGATTAGTCTATTTTAAAGGTGCATTTTGCACAATAATGCACAAAAATCATCTCTTCACTCTTCACTTTTCACTTTTCACTCTTATCTCTTCTTTTCCCTTTCCTTTGCAAAATGCACAAGTGATATTTTTGCTATCGCAAAATGCGAAGATTAGTTCAATTTAAAAGTATAATATAAAGAAAAAAGGTGCGAAAACGCACCCTTTGTCTTTTTTATTAGAATGGTAATTCGTCTGGGTATAGACAGCCCTGTGGGCGGTTAAAGCCTATGTGGCTAACGCCAAGGTACTTAAAGATTGCTCCAAGCGCTCTACCAACATGAGCGAATGCAACCGCGCCGTGGTGGGGGTAGTTATACTCAATGAGCTCGTGTCTATAGAAGCGAGCCATCTCAGGGATTGCAAAAATTCCTATTGAGCCAAAGGAGCGAGTTGCAACTGGAAGCACCTCTCCCTGTGCCACATATGCGCGAAGCTGAGCATCAGCTGAGCTTTGAAGACGGAAGAAGGTAATCTTAGAGGGTGCGATATCTCCCTCGAGAGTTCCTCTTGTGATATCGGGCTCCTTGTCGGGCTCGAGCGAGCGGTGCATAATGAGCTGATAGCGCATATTGCAGGAGCTGAGCTTGCAGGATGGGGTGTTTCCACAGTGGAAGCCCATAAAGGTATCATCAAGCTTGTAGTCAAACTTGCCCTTGATATCCTGCTCGTAAAGGTCCTTAGGAACTGTGTTGTTAATGTCAAGAAGGGTTACTGCATCCTCAGTTACGCAGGCTGCGATATATTCGCTAAGTGCGCCCCAAATATCAACCTCGCACGCGATTGGAATACCGCGAGATGCGAAGCGAGAGTTTACATAGCAGGGTACAAAGCCGAACTGTGTTTGGAATGCGGGCCAGCACTTGTTAGCCATTACTACATATTCACGGCTTCCCTTGTGTGCCTCAATCCAGTCAAGAAGGGTGATTTCATATTGAGCAAGGCGCTCAAGCACGCCTGGGTGGTTATTTCCCGAGCCAAGCTCGTTTGCCATATCCTTAGCAACCTCAGCAATACGAGGGTCGCCCTTGTGTGCGTGGTAAGCCTCAAAAAGGTCAAGCTCCGAGTTTTCCTCTATCTCAACGCCAAGGTCGTAAAGGCGCTTGATAGGTGCGTTACAAGCGAGGAAGTTCTCAGGACGAGGTCCAAAGGATATAATCTTAAGATTTCTAAGACCAATAATTGTGCGTGCGATTGGCAAAAATTCCTTTATATTCTGTGCAACCTCATCAGCTGTGCCAACTGGGCGCTCCGGAATATATGCGGTGATATTGCGAAGTGCGAGGTTATAGCTTGCGTTAAGCATACCGCAATATGCGTCACCTCTGCCGTTCATAAGGCTATTTCCGCTCTCCTCAGCGGCTGCAACATACATTACAGGACCATCAAATTTCTTTGCAAGAAGAGTTTCGGGGGTTTCAGGACCGAAGTTTCCAAGGTAAACAACAAGCGCGTTACAGCCTGCCTCTCTTACCTTAGCAAGTGCGTCCTCGCCCTGAAGCTCGGTTTCTACAATTGTTGGACAGTCGTAAATTGAAACACCTATTTTTTGGCACTCCTCAACAACCGCCTTTTTTCTTTTCTCGGAAAGTGACATTGGGAAGCAATCACGGCTTACCGCAACAATGCCAAGCTTTACTGTTGGAATATTTTTCATATGTATTCTCCTTTATTTGTTTTTAACTATTCTCATTATACTATTAAATCATCACTTTATCAAGTGCTTTTTATCAAAAATATAGCAAAAGAAGCAGATGCGTGTCTGCTTCCCTAATCATTTCATAAGCTCGTCGGTGAGTCTAAGCATCTCGGGAGCTATTTTTTCTCTCTCTCGCCTTATTACATAGCTATAGGTAGGGTAAGCAAGTGCAACAAGTGCTCCGCCAGCAAGTCCAAGGAAAACTCCAAGCACTATTTCGAAAACGCCAAGCGCGTCGCCAAGGGTCGTCATAATAAGGCTCATTCCAAGACCAAGAACAAGCGCGCCCACAATGCCGAGTATTAGCGAGGCGCATTGAGCCCTCTGTGTTACACGCGCATCAAGGCGACGGACCCTTTCCATTTTGTTCTCCTCGTCGGTTTTGCCCTCGTATTTTTGGCGTATTTTCTTTATCTCCTGCTGTTCCTTTGCAGAGTAGGTGTAGGAAAAGCCGTTTTGTCCGTTTTTTAAATCCATTTATATGTCCTCTTTTGTTTTCTTTGATTTGATTATCATAATTATCGCCATAGTCACAACGAATGAAATTACAGCCACTCCTGTGGCTCCTATCATTATTTTTTCGAAGCTACCCTGCGCACTCTCTCCACCAAAGACGGTTAGCATTGTTGATGTGAGCGTAAGCATAGCCACAGATGCAGAGCTAAGCGCGACAGCCCTCGAGGCGAAAAGCACGGGGCTATTGTATTTTCTATATTTTACTATACCTATAATGGCAAGCGTGAGCGAGGTGAAGGTATAGGTAGCAAGGGCTATTGTTGTTATCTCGTGATGCACAAAGCCCCTTTCCCAGTACACCATAAAGAAGGTTATCACTCCAAGGGCAAGGCTTGTTAAAAGAAGCACTATGCCACAGAAG
>JAFTIV010000112.1 GCA_017456685.1 Clostridia bacterium
GACTCTTATAATATTCCTCGTTATCAGGGTAAATGAGTGACATAAGCGCAGCCGATTGCAATTGACGAAAATGGTCGCTAATGCCCCCTACAGTAGGAAAGCTTAAAACCTCCCAAGCGGTAGCCGCCCTTGGTCTTACAGCGAACGATTTGTCGTATTCTTCTTTAATTTCCTTTCTGTGGCGGGCAAATGCCTCGTCGGTTCTTACTCTTTCCCAAATAGAGGGGTCCCTTGCAATTTCAAACATTATTTTCTCTCCAAAAAAGTAAATATTTGGCTTGTGTGCCATATTTATAATATCATACTTTTGCGAGCTTTTGTGGCTTTTCGATAAAATATCTATATTTTATCGCAATTTAATTGATTTTAAGCCAGCTATGTGATACAATTGACTTAATAAAGCAACCGAAAAGAGGTTTATTATGGAAAAAAAGCTTATTTGCTCGTATCCTGCAACTGCTTGGAACGATACAACTCCACTTGGCAATGGCCGTCTTGGCGCGTCTGTATATGGTGCGGTTTACGATGAAAGAATTTTAATCAATCACGAGGCGCTTTATAACTGGACGATTGAACCATATGAAATGCCCGATGTCGCATACGCGCTAAAGGAAGTGCGCGCTCTTATGGACGAGGGCAAATATAAGGAAGCAAACGACTATTATCCAAATCTATTAAAAGATAAGGGCTACCAAAAGAATAAGGGAAAATTCCATCCTATGCTTGATTTGCATCTTGTTATTTCAAGCGAAAGTGCTCCTGAAAATTATAAAAGAGAGCTCGATTTGGAAAACGGAATTTGCGAAATTTCATATACCGAGGACGGCTCAGCGTGTAAGCGCACGGTGCTTGCCTCACAGAAAAACGGCTTGGTCGTTGTAAATGTTGAGAAGGAAAGACCATTTGACATTACCCTGTCGCTTGAACAGCACGACCTTACTGACTATGCCGACAGAGAGCTTTATCATACATTTTCCTCATACGCAAGCGGTGAATACATCTTTGCAGAGTGTAAGACCCTTGGAAGGCTTCACTATTTTGGAATGCTCAAGGTGCTTTACTGCGATGGAGAAATGGAAAACGGCAAGAGCGAGAGGGCAAGAAGAATTGATATGGATGGCTCAGCCCGTCTTTCAAACTTTATAAAAATTCGCTCCGCTAAGCGCGTAACCCTTCTTCTTGATGCCCAAAGCATATTTACTCCGTTTGAAGAAATGCAAAAATCACTCGACAAGGTAAGCTCCACAATTGAGGAGATGATAGACGAGCAGAAAAAAGCCTTCTCAAGCCTCTTTAATGCTACAAAAATAAGCATTTGCGATGAGGACGAGAACCTCTCAAACGAAAGGCTTTTGATGGACAGCTACTCTGGCAAGGTCGATAAGCGCCTAATCCAAAAAATGGCTGACTATGGTAGATACCTTCTTATCTCAAGCTCCTATGGCTGTGAGCTTCCCGCTAACCTTCAAGGACTTTGGAACGGAGATTACTCTCCTGCGTGGGCTTGCACCTACTTTAATAACGAAAACATTCAAATGGCATACTGGCAGGCATATGCAGGCGGTCTTGCCGATGCTGTTCTCCCTCTTTTCAACCTTTACGACAAATTCAAGGATGACTACAGAGAAAACGCGAAAAGGCTCTACGGCTGTCGCGGAATTTTGCTTCCACTCTTTATGGATAATTCAAACGGAAAGAAGGAAAACCTTCAACCTCATGTTATCTATTGGACAGGAAGCTCAGCTTGGATAAGCGCAATTTACTACGACTACTACCTCTTTACAGGAGACAAAAAATTCCTTCTTGAAAGGGCATACCCATTTATGAAGGAGGCGTGCCTCTTTTACGAGGACTTTATGGTTGAGGACGAAAACGGCAAGCTCAAGTCCTATCCATCTAACTCTCCCGAAAACCGTCCAAATGGAAACTTTGAGGGTGCAGGCGAGCTTAGCGTTAGTATAAACGCAACAATGGACTTTGCGCTCTTAAAGGAGCTTTTAACTAACCTTATTTCTGCCTCTAAGATACTTAACATAGATGCAGAAAAGCGCGAGGAGTGGCTGAAAATGCTTTCAAAAATCCCCGCCTATGAGATAAATGAGGACGGCGCAATTAAGGAATGGCTGCATCCTGACTTTAAGGATAATTACCATCATCGTCATCAATCACATATCTATCCGCTTTTCCCAGGCTTCGAAATCAACGAGCAAGCAAGCAAGGAGTTATTTGAGTCAACAAGAGTAGCTGTTGAAAAGCGCCTTTGCATTGGCTTGAAGGAGCAAACAGGCTGGTCCTTTGCTCATATGGCAAATATTTTTGCGCGCTTAGGAAATGGAAAAAAGGCAAAGGAATGCCTTGAGCTTCTTTTGCGCTTCTGTACGGGCACAAACCTTTATACCTATCATAACGACTGGCGCAATATGGGCGTAACCCTAAAATATATGCATTCTGGACACGCCCCCTTCCAAATTGATGCAAATATGGGATTTACCTCGGCAGTTTATGAAATGCTTATTTATAGCGATACAGAGCGAATAAGGCTTCTTCCTGCAATTCCTGACGACTGGACACGCGGTAGTGTCGAAAGAATCCACGCACGCGGTGGTCTTGTCCTCTCATATGCTTGGGATGAAAATGAAATAAATATCGAAATTACAGCCACTCGTGACGCTGAATTTGAGCTTTGTGCCGTCGGCTATACAATCCTTGGAGATTTCAAATCGGGCAAGAGTGAGGGCTTTGTCGCGCTTGATATGAGCGAGGGCGATAAAATAACCATAAGGGGAAATAAATAGAATGCTTGAAAATGCAAAATATATTTGGCTGTCAAGTGAGTCAAGTCCTGACTCATATGCTGAATTCTTTGATACCTTTGAGTATAAAAATGGCGAGGTGTGTGTCGATATCTCCGTTGATGGTGACTATACGCTTTACATAAACGGAGAATATGCCTCAAGCTCTCAGTACGGAGATTTTGAGCATTATAAGATAGCTGACACGATAGACATTACAGACCTCGTAAAGGACGGAATAAACACAATAGCTGTGCTCGTCTGGCACACTGGCGCGGACCTTCAGCGCTATAAAAAATACGATGCAGGTCTTATCTTTGAGGTAAGACAAGGAAAAAATACCCTTGTTCTCTCAAATAAGCACACCCTGTGTAGAAAAAGCCCAACCTATAAGAGTGGTCTTTGCAAGAAAATTTCCTCTCAGCTCGGCTTTTCCTATGATTACGACTCAACCAAGGAGGACACCTTCCCAAGGTACGCACAGGGCTTTTCTGGAGCTGTTGAGGTAGAGAAGAAAAGCACATTTTTCAAAAGACCTATCAAAAAGCACGCGCTTTTGCCGAGGGTGTGTGGACAAATCGTTTCAAAAAACGATAATGGCACCCACTATGTTTTAGACCTTGGCAGAGAAATCGTTGGATTTCTTACCCTTGATATTTTCGCGAGCGAGCAGACCGATATAAATATCGCGTATGGCGAGCACCTTTTAATGGGACAGGTGCTAAGAAAAATAGGTGACCGCGATTTTAGCATTGATTATCGCGCAAGGGCGGGCGAGAATAAATACACCAACTATATGCTTCGCTTTGCCTGCCGATACCTCGAATTACACTCACAGAGCCCTGTGAAAATAAACGCGCTTGGTATAATTCCGCAGTCCTATGAGGCAAAAAGACGCGAGCTTAGCCTTGAAAACGAGCTTGATGCAAAAATTTACGAGCTTTGCATAAATACGCTTGATGCGTGTATGATGGAGCATTATGTCGATTGCCCTTGGAGAGAGCAATGCTTGTATGCCTTTGACTCTCGAAATCAAATGCTCGCAGGCTACCTTGCCTACGAGGACAAAAACACCGCCTATGCAAGGTCAAATCTTAAGCTCATCTCTATGGATAGGCGCGATGACGGGCTTCTTTCAATCTGCTATCCCTCGGGAATAGACCTTACAATTCCGTCGTTCTCTTTGCACTATATAACTGCGCTTTGGGAATATCTTGAGGCAAGTGGCGATAAAAGCCTAATTTAC
>JAFTIV010000113.1 GCA_017456685.1 Clostridia bacterium
AGCGTTCAAATTGATGGCTATTCTGATTTTATCTTCATCAATCGTTTTGGTGAAGCACAGCATCAGGGAACATTAAACAAGGCGCTTCGTAGAATAATTCGTGATTGTAATGACGAGGTTTTACTTAAACATAAAGGCAACTCTGAGCCGGTGCTTTTACCACCGTTTAGCTGTCATACTTTACGACATTCTTTTGCAACAAGACTCTGTGAAATGGAAGTTTACTATAAGACAATTCAAGATGTTTTAGGACACGCCGACATTTCAACAACAATGAATATTTATGCTGATGTAACGAAAGAACATAAGCTGAAAACGTTTGCTGGAATTGAAGAAAAGTATATTCATAAGTCAGATAGCTAATTTACGCAGACTTACGCAAAAACTTACGCATTTTTGAACAGTGTGTATGTAGAATTGCGTAGAGTTACAAAATTAAGAAAAGCCGAGAAGGCTTGTAAATAAAGGGTTTTAGGGACTTACGTAGATTTTTATCATTTTTGGAAATCTGCTCCCAACAATGAAGCCACTCGCAGACAATTAAAGCAAAAAAGCCGACCCCGTGTCGGCTTTTTCTTATCTCACCACCCCAAAACCGCCCATCGTATGCCAATTTGCAGTCAAAAGCACCTACAAATCATTAGACAATTTAATAAAAATTAAGCCCATATGGATTTGCTCCACATGGGCTTTTGTATTTTAAACATTTTCTTCAATCAGTGTATATTTTCCGCTTTTCAAGATGTCAACAAGCTGATTTACAGAGGTGATTTTTTCTTCTGTTTTGATGCCACCGAGAATTTTATCGGTTGAATAGTGTAGGTCGGAGCCAGAGGTTTTTATAAATTTGAAATGCTCAGCGTACGCCTTCGCTCTATCATTGTTAGAGTCCGTGGCATAATGCCCGCCGATGCTACCATTAAATACCTCAACGCCGTCAAGGAGCCAATTTGGAGTCATTTGCATACCCTCTCTAAATGGATGCGCTTGAATCATTAAAACTCCATTTTGTCGGCAAAAATTTGACAGATGCTTAACAGACAAGAGATAAAGCCCTTCACTTTCTCGCAAAAGCCTTTCGCTTATGCCATATAAAAGATAATCGTTAGGGCTGTCAATCGGTCTTATTTCAATTGCAAACAAAACCTCAAGCACTCCCTTGGCTTCGCTTTTAAGAAGCTCATATCCGCTTAAATATTTATCTATCCAATCCTGCCAACTCCTGCTATTTAGGTAGTTATATGTAAAGGTGGCAAAATGGTTCGTTAAAACAACAGTAGAGTATCCTGCATCCTTGTAAAGCCTAACAAGCTCTCTTGCACTTGCCTGCGCACATTCGCTAACCTCTTTGGAGTGGCAATGCAATTCTGTCTTAAACATTTTCTTCTCCTTTAATTTTTATTCATAATAAAATCAAGTGCTCAATCCAAAAATAAAAGGGAGTAAGACTAAGCATACATTCCCATTTTGAAGTCGGTTGATCTAAGCTTATAGTATCATATTTGTGCTTTAAAGTCAATACCTTTGGGCTTGAAATACCGCAAAGGAAACACACAATTCAATAAAATAAAAATAGCCATAGAATTTTGCTTCTATGGCTATTATTTTTATAGGCTGTAGTCGGTTAAATATGCTTTTGTATTTTCGACCATTTCATCAAACATTTTTCTTGCATCGTCTATGCTACAGGTAACAAGTGGATCGGATGCAAATGCGTTAAAGATTGCCTCAATATCTCGCTTTGAAATTGCATCAAAAACAGCCTCCTGCTCGGCACAAATTTTAGAGATTAGTGGGTAAATCTCTGTTGGAATTTCACCTGCCAAAACGGGAGTAAGCTCGTTTGTGCGGAAGATAGCATTTGTTTCAACAACTGCACCAAGTGGAAGGTTTGAAATTTGACCTCTGTTTGGAATATTAACATTTGTAATAAGGTCGCAAAGACCAAGAAGAGCTCTCATTTGGTTAACGCCCTCCTCGCCCGTCTTGTTTATTTTGACTTCCTCTTCGCCACTAAGCAATCTCTTGCTTCTTTCAAGACGGTTCTTAAGGTCATCCTTTCTCCAAGAAACAGGGGTTAGACCAAACTTCATCTCTTTAACTCTTTCAGGGCTTTCAAGATACCACTTGCCAGGGCAGAACTCTGCCAAGTGTCTGTCACCTGCTGCGGAAATATAACCAAATCTTTTGAAAAGGTCAAAGGTTAGCTTGCCGGCACAAGCGAAGAAGTTATTCATCCAGTTGTTATCGGGCTTTGCAGGAAGTCCATCAGCATACTTTTCACAGTACTGTGCGTAATAAGGGAACAGGTCAATGCCTTGATATGTAGCACTTGTTAGCCATGTAAAGTGATTTACAGCAACAGGATTTACCTTGATTTCATCTCTTGTAGCCTTCTTGCCAAGGTACTCCTCAACTACCCATGTAAGCAGTCTTTGAGTTCCAAAAACCTCGTGACAACAGCCAAATGCCTTAATCTCAGGGAATACCCTATAAAGAGTCTTAACACAAAGAGTCATCGGGTTAGTGTAGTTAATTACCCAAGCATTTGGACAGTATTCCTTAACATAATTTGCAATTTCCTCAAACATAGGGATTGTACGCATAGCACGAACAATTCCACCAGGACCTGTTGTATCACCAACAGATTGATAAATACCATATTTTTCTGGAGTGTGAACATCGCTCTCCATTTCATCAAAGGTACCGGGAAGAATAGAGATTACAACAAAGTCAGCGCCTGTTAGTGCTTCCTTGGCGGTCTTGACCGCCTTGTAGGTCCATCTTGATTTTGTACCCTCACAATCGTTAAATTTATTGCCGATAATCTCATTAGCCTGAGCTGCCTCGTAGTCAATGTCGTATAGATATACGCTACCACTCATATCCTCGTTTGCAGCAAGGTCACTCATAAGACCCCAAGCCCAACCGCGTGAGCCACCACCAATGTAGGCAATTCTTACATTTTCCGCTTTTTTGTTTACAATTTCCATAACAGCTCTCCTTGAATTTTGTAACAATTTAAGTATATACTTAAAAAAATTATTTGTCAAGAGAAAAGCCATATATTAAACCTATAAATTTCTAACAAAAAAGCTAATAGATAAGACCGACCCCTTCACGAGGAATATTGTGTATATTAAGTCCTTGAAATGCTTGACAACTATATTTATATTATGCTAAAATAAAAGTGCTGAATAAACCAAAAAGAGGTATCAAAAAATGAGCAAGAGAACAAAAGAAATTTTATCAAATATGACATTAGAGCAGAAGATTTACCATCTTGAACAGCTTCCAACAGCTACCTTTTTAACAGGTGGTACATATGACATTGTAACAGGCCCAGAAAGCAAATTGAAGCTTAAAAAGGATATGATTTACGATGTAGGTACAACCTTAAATCTTGTTGGTGCTGAAACTATGATAGATGCCACAAGCAACTATCTAAATGGAAGCAAATATAAAATTCCTCTAATGATAATGCAGGATGTTATTCATGGACACCGCACCCTTTATCCTATCAACCTTGGTGTTGCAGCCTCATTCGATAGAGGACTTGCTAAGGAGCTTGCACAAATGGCAGCAAAGGAAGCCGCCCTTGATGGTATGAGTGTTACCTTCGCACCAATGGTTGACCTCGTTCGTGACCCTCGTTGGGGACGCGTTATGGAGTCAAGCGGAGAGGACCCATATCTTAACGGAGAAATGGCAAAGGCAACTGTCGAGGGCTATCAGGGCGATATGGGTAAGTACAATATTGCCGCTTGCGTTAAGCACTTTGCCGCATATGGTGCAGCAGAGGCAGGTCGTGACTATAACACAGTTGACATAAGCGAGCGCACCTTGCGTGAGTATTATTTACCCGCATATAAGAGCGCGGTTGATGCAGGCGTTAAAATGCTAATGACTGCATTTAATATTGTAGATGGAGTACCCTGTGTGGGAAACAAGCACCTTGTAAAGGACATTTTAAGAGATGAATGGGGCTTTGATGGTGTTGTAATTAGTGATTATAGCGCGTTCGAGGAGCAAGTTACTCACGGAAGCTGTGAGGATAAAAAGGAAGCTGCCTACAATGCAATGATGGCAGGCTGTGATATTGAAATGGTATCAAGCTGCTATGCTGAATATCTTGAAGAGCTAATCAATGAGGGCAAAATTACAATGGAGCAGGTTGATAAATCTGTTCTAAGAATTCTTGACCTTAAGGAGGAGCTTGGTGTATTAGATAACCCATATCGTAGCGTAGATGTGGAGGAATCAAAGAGAGTTCAGCTATGTCCTGAGCATCGTGCACTTGCGCGTCGCGCAGCAGAGGAAAGCGCAGTTTTACTTAAAAACGATAATATTCTACCATTTAGCAAGGATGTATCCAGCGTAGCCTTGATAGGACCACTTGGAGCAACTGGAGAAATTCACGGCACATGGCACTGTGGCGGTAAAGCATCGGAGACAATCAGCGTTTTTGATGGTATGAAAAGCATTCTTGGCGATAAGGTTAAGTATGCACAGGGCTGCTATGCTGAATACGATTCGGAGGACACAAGCTTGCTTGACGAGGCTGTTGAGCTTGCTAAAAATAGCCAGTGCGTAGTTCTTTGCTTAGGCGAAAAGCAGGAATATTCGGGCGAGTCATATTGCCGTACAGATCTTGAGCTACCACAGATACAATACAAGCTCCTTGACAGAATTTTAGAGGTTAACAAAAATGTCGCAGTAGTGCTCTTTACAGGCAGACCACTTGCTATTAGCAGGCTTGATAAGACGGCTCCTGCAATACTAAATATGTGGATGCCGGGCACAGAGGGCGGTAACGCCTGCGCAAGCCTACTCTTTGGCGACTCTGTTCCGTCAGGTAAAATCACAATGACCTTCCCACGCACCCTCGGTCAGTGTCCTATCTATTATAACCATTACACCACAGGCAGACCAAAGGCGCAAGAGGACGACGAGAAATTTGTTCGCTTTACATCCTGTTATCTTGATGTGCCAAATAGCCCTCTTTATCCGTTCGGCTATGGCTTGTCCTATACAAGCTTTGAGTATAGTGACCTTACCTTGAGCAATAACACAATGAACAGGACAGATACTCTTGTTGCAAGCGTTAAGGTTAAAAACACAGGAAAGTACAAGGCAAAGGAAGCGGTACAGCTTTACATAAGAGATGTAAAGGGCTCTTGCGTTCGTCCTGTAAAGGAGCTTAAGGGCTTTGAAAAGATAACCCTTGATGTAGGCGAGGAAAAGACAGTGTCCTTTGAAATCACCGAGCAGATGCTTAAATATTGGAATCGCGACCTTGAATTTGTTGCCGAAAAGGGAGAATTTCAGGTGTTCATCGGCAAGGATTCCACCTGCAAGCCATTTGCAAGCTTTATGCTTGTGTGATGGTATTTCACGCATTTACCGCTTATCTCAACAACGAGTCGGCGACAATTAAAAACTACAAAAGCCCGTCTGCAAAACAGACGGGCTTTTTATGCTCATTTATTCGCTTTTCTATATTCTTGAGGAGATACACCTATGTGCTTCTTGAATATTTTGCTGAAAAAATACTGGTCCTTGTAGCCAGATGAAGCGCCGATTGGACCAATTCCTATATCGGTTGACAAAAGAAGGTCGCAGGCTCTTTGAAGCCTTAGCTCAAGTATATATTCACTCGGTGTCTTTCCTGTTTCCTTAGAAAACAGAGTAATGTATCTCGAATTACTTAAGCCCTCTAATTTTGCAAGATAAGGAACTTGTATTTTTTCGGTATAGTTTTCGTGAATATATTTAATTGATTTCTTAA
>JAFTIV010000114.1 GCA_017456685.1 Clostridia bacterium
AGGCAGCCCTCCTCGCTTATTTGCTCGCCCGCCATTGCGATTATACGAGGGTTGATGAGCTCGAAAAGTCCCTCTTCGGTTTCGATAACCACAATTCTGCGAAGCACACCAACCTGAACGGCAGCAAGACCGCATCCGTTTGCGTGGCGCATTGTCTGCACCATATCGTCAAGAAGCGTCTTAATTCTGGGTGTTATTTCCTCAACAGGACGGCTCTTTTTTCTCAAAAAAGCCTCATCTGTGTCTTTTTTTACTATTTTTAGTATTGCCATTTTAACCTCCTGCTCCCAGCAATTATATTGTCGAGGGATTGAAATCTATTGACAT
This sequence comes from Clostridia bacterium, assembly GCA_017456685.1. Taxonomy (GTDB): domain Bacteria; phylum Bacillota; class Clostridia; order Oscillospirales; family CAG-272; genus RGIG2000. Next base: position 328 of record JAFTIV010000114.1, read on the forward strand.
TCTGCTTTTTCCTGAATTTTTTGAAAAATCTATAAGAAGCCTGCTAAATATATCTCTTATAGCATTATTTAGCTTACATTTGACAACCATTCTTTTTCTATATCTGCCCTGCGCCTTATATACGGGCGCCTCGAAGGGTCCGTAGGCGATTGCGGGAATTGAGTGCGAGGTAAGCTCCGCTTGAAGTCTTTTTAGAAGCTCTGCGCTTAGTCTTGTAAGCTCACCCTCGTCGGTTGAGGATAGGGTCACAAGCGCAAGGTCGCAAAAGGGTGGGACCTGATCTGCTCTTCTAATTTGAATTTCGTTTTGATAGAAGGAATCATAATCCTGCTCGCTCGCGTAAAGAATAGTTCTGTCATTTGGCGAATTTGTTTGAATTATAGCCACTCCCTTGTCCTGTGCGCGTCCTGCTCTGCCTATTACCTGAGTCAGCATTGAGAAGGTGCGCTCTGCAGCGCGGTAGTCGCTCATATAGAGCATCATATCAGCAAGCATTACTCCTACAAGGGTAACTGATGGGAAATTGTGTCCCTTAGTGACCATTTGGGTTCCTATCATAACATCCGCTTCCTTGTTTAAAAATGCTCCAAGAATACGCTCGTATGATGATTTTGTGCTTGTTGTGTCCGCGTCAAGGCGAAGTGTTTTTACGCTTGGGAAAAGACCCTGTAGGTCGTTTTCAAGCTTTTGTGTGCCGAAGCCTACATATTCAAAGCCCTGTGCGTGGCACTCTGGGCATTCCCTTGGAACTCTTTCCTGATAGCCACAGTAGTGACACCTTAGAATTCCGCTATTGCTCATTACTCTATATGCGTTTTCGGCATCTATTTGCTCGTCTATTTTTTTATAAGAGTGATATGTAAGCGCAACCGAGCAATGCGGGCATTCAAGAACTCGTCCGCAATCCGTGCAGGAAAGCGCGCTATGATAACCACGACGATTTAAGAAAAGTATCGCCTGCTTATCATTATCAAGCACATCCTTAGTCATTTTTGCGAGCCTTTGGCTGAAAACGGACATATTTCCGTTGCCCCTCTCGCGCTTCATATCGGTGATTATAACCTCGGGAAGAGTTGCCTCTCCGTATCTCTTAGATAGCTTTATAAGTGAGTATTTTCCACTCTTTGCCTTGTAGTAGGAATTAAGTGATGGAGTTGCCGAGGCAAGAAGCATAAGTGCATTTTTTCTTGCACAGCGGAACCTTGCAATATCGTGTGCCAAATATTTTGGGCTTGTTTCCGATTTGTAGGTGTGCTCCTGCTCCTCATCAATAACTATCATTCCAAGGTTTGAAAGCGGTGCAAATATGGCGGAGCGCGTGCCTATTACGACATCTATCTCTCCGTCCTTAATTTTCCTGTACGCATCAAAGCGCTCTCCTGCCGAGAGGCTTGAGTGGATTACGGCTACTCTTTCGCCATAATAGCCACAGAATACAGACACAGTTTGCGGGGTGAGAGAAATCTCTGGCACGAGCACGATAACGCTTCGTCCGCTTTGAACAACCTCGTCTATCATCTTTTTGATAACACTCGTTTTTCCGCTTCCTGTGATACCATAGAGCAACGCACCGCGCGCCTCGCCTGTTTTATATAAAGCTGTCAGCTCATCAAGCGCGCCTCTTTGCTCATCATTTAAAACAATGTCCTCGCCCCTCTCCCTCTTTGCGACGGAATAGGGGTCACGCATAACGCGCTCTTTTCTAAGTGAGATATAGCCCCTTTGCTCAAGCGCAAGGAGCTGTTGCCTCGAGGCGCTTGTTTTTTCGTAAATATCCTTATCTGTAAGGGTTGGGAACTCGCAAAGAAGCCTCAAAATCTCCGCGTGCTTTTTTGAGCGAAGCCTTTTTGTGGGCTCGTCATTTATAAGCGCGAGCGCCTCATCCTTTGTAATTGCAAGGGCGACTACGGTTTCGTACTTGCCCTTGTCCTGCTCCTCAAGCTCTACCCTTTTTTGAAGGTATTTGTTCTTAAGAAGCCATTCAACAGAGGGAATTGCCTCTGCCATTTTAGACCTTAATTTTGAGAGAACGGAGCCACCTGCCTCCTTGATGAATTCATAGGTGCTACGATGCTCAGGTGGAAGCTTGTCCGCGTCCTTATCGGTTACAAAAAGAAGCTCGTTTACCTTAGTGACCATAACAGAGGGCACAATACAGCGCACAGCCTCGCCTATTGTGCATAGCGTCTGTGATTTCATAAACTCGCAAAGAGATAGCATTTCATCATCAAGTGACAAATAATCGTTCATTACCGAGATTATGCTTTTTAGCTCGGTATGCTCGCTATTTTCGTCTATTGCGGTAACAAGTGCTGTCTTTTGCCTATTTGATGCGCCGAAGGGGACAATAACGACAGAGCCTACCCTCACCTCATCTAAAAATCCGTCGGGAAGCGCGTAGGTGTATTCAATATCTGCGTGGTATGGCACATCTAAAATGTGCACCCTTACATATTTCACCATAGCACCTCCTCTCTCAATGCTCTTGCCGAGGGCTTACCCTTGGCTTAAATTTTTTTAGTTATCTCCGCCGACATTAGGGTCTTCGTCTCTTGTATCGAAGCCCTCTTCGCCTGTGAACACCTCTGTTGCGCCCATAAGGTCCTCGGTGTCAGCGTCGTCATCGTCGTCAGCATAGCTTGAATATCTCTCTCTTTCAAGAGCCTTCTTCTTCTCGAGCTTTTCAAGCTCCTCTATTCTTTGGAATTCCTCCTCAAGTGCGATATCAAGTGCACGAACATCTACGATTGCATCCTCGTAGCCCTCATCGCCCTCAAATACAACCTCGTAGCCACCGTTTTTAAGCTCTCTTACAGCGGTTCTTACAGCCTTTTCGTCCTTTTGAACCTCTTTCTTGCTACTGTAGCTCTTTTCGGTTGAGCCCTTCTCGGTTTCCTTCTTTATGCGGTTCTCATTTGTGATGATACGCGCGGTCTTAGCGGTTGCCATAACGAGGGTGTATTTATTAAGTCTTTCCTCGCCGTTTTCGTCTGTTGATAGCTTTAAAAGCTCTTGAATTGATGGATAAAGCATTTCTTTTTCTCCTTCATCTTTTTATATAAATTTTTTAATAATATCCTTTGTGTATGCTGTTTTTTGATGCTCTGCCCTAAGGATTGAATAAATCAAATCAGCGCACTCGTCAGCCCTACCGTCCTCGTTTACAACCGAATAGTCATACTCGGGCATAAGTGCGATTTCCTCCTTAGCCCTTTCAAGGCGCCAAGCGATAACCTCATCGGTTTCCGTTCCGCGTGAGCGAAGCCTATTTTCAAGCGTTTCCTTATCGGGTGGGGTCAGCATAACCGTCACAGCCTCGGGAAGCTTTTTCTTCACCTGCATAGCTCCGTCAACCTCAATCTCAAGAATGATGTCCTTGCCACTTAAGAGTGCCTCGTTTACCTCCTTGAGGGGTGTGCCGTAGTAGTTTTCGCAATAGGTGGTATATTCAAGTATTTCCCCGTTTTTGATGCGTTTTTCAAAATCGTCCTTAGTTATAAAGTGATAGTGGACACCATTTTGCTCTCCAGGTCGTGGCTGTCTTGTTGTCGCTGAAACCGACAGTGCAATTTCCTCGTGCGCGCTAATAAGCTTACTTACAACCGTGCCCTTTCCGCTTCCTGCAGGTCCTGATACGATAAGTAAAATTCCCTTAGCCATTATCATCTACCCCCGTTTTATTTAGTCTTTCTGCTAGTACATCAACGGCTAGGGCGGAGAGGATTATGTGATCCGAATCGGTCACGATAATGCTCTTTGTGCGTCGTCCGCTTGTGCAGTCAATAATTCTGCCATTCTCCTTTGCCTCGCCAACCAGTCTCTTTGCAGGGGCTGACTCAGGTGCGATTATGGCAACTACTCTCATATCGAGAATTACATTTCCAAAGCCTACATTTATAAATTTCATAATTACTCTATGTTCTGTATCTGCTCTCTTATCTTTTCAAGCTCGTTTTTAATATTGACAACAAGGTGTGCAGTATCTGCGTTTGATGCCTTTGAGCCGATTGTGTATGTTTCTCTGTTCATTTCCTGAAGAAGGAAGTCAAGCTTTCTTCCCGCAGGCTCGTTTGAATTAACTATCTCCTCGAATGCACCGAAGTGAGAGTCAAGCCTTACAAGCTCCTCATCAATTGCGATTTTGTCAGCGAAGATTGCAACCTCGGTAAGAATTCTCTGCTCGTCAATTTGCACGGAGTTTTCAGCTAAGAATTTTACAATTCTGTCCTCAAGCTTTTTTGCATATTCCTTAGTGTCCTGAGCGGAGTTTTCAGCAATTTTAGCAACGAAGCCCTTGATATTCTCAAGCTTCTCGCGAATGTTGCGAAGAAGGTTTTCGCCCTCTGTCTTGCGCCTTTCAAGGAAGTCGGCGAGTGCAATGTCAACAACCTCCTTAATGTCCTGCCAGTCACCCTCAATATCATCCTCGGGCTTTTTAACATTGAAAATCTCCTTGTTTGAGGCAATTCTGCAAACGGAGATATCATCAGGCAAGCCAAAGGTATCTCTTAGCTTATAAAGCGCGTCTATGTAGGACTTGGCATAGGCGGTATCAAGGCTAATCTCAACACCCTCGTTTTCAAGAAGGTCAACATTTACATAAATCTCAACCTTGCCTCTTGAAATTCCGTTCGCCTGAACATATTGCTTTATTTTGTCCTCGAGGAAGCTATAAAGCCTTGAAATTTTAACATTACAATCGAGGTATCTGTTATTTACGGATTTAATCTCTGCGGTTATATCCTTTCCGCCGACTGTCTTGCGCGCTCTTGCAAACGCGGTCATACTCTTAAACATATTATTTTTCCTAACTTTTTATAAAAAATTTCGCGCACTCTTGCGCATATATGTATATTTTAATATATAAGGCTTCAATTTGTCAACTTTTTTCGCGAAATATTGTAGGAAGTAACAAAAACCCCGCGAAATATAGCAGGGTTTTTGTATATATTTTAGTTATTTTTGCGCCTATGCGCGCTTGCGCAAATTTTACCCTTGGAGCTTTTTTCAAAGCTCTAATTTTATCAATCGCTTGGATTTGTCCTCACCATACAGCCTGACTTATATTTATCACGCAAGAAGGAATATTCCTTTTCGATGATTTTAAGCTCTATTGTAGAAGGGTCATCCTCACATTCGCTTCGAGGTATTACGCAAAAGCTAATGCCCTTGTAATACTCTAAGGGTGAGTAAAAATTGGGAGAGATAATGCTTTGGGTTAATGTATAGTAGCCATTTTCCTTTTTAAAATCAGTATAATAAATATCTTGATTTTCGTACATATAATCGCCTACAGAAAGCAACACAACAAAATTGTCAACAAAGGTTTCATTTGTTATAACATCAAGAATTTTCTTTTTATCGGGTAAATGCTCCAAAAGCTCCTCGTAGCTTGAAATCACGGTTCCGCTATCGTTACACATATGGAAATAGCCATCTGTTGCCGAATAGTTGGTATAAGCATCAAAATATTCGGGTGTTACAGTTCCTGTTACATTCGCCCATTCTTCACTTGGGCTTGGTTCAGCTACAGGCTCTTTTGAAAGAACAGGAGTGAACGGAATGTATTCAACAAATGTACCTGTGTTATTTGCCGAGGTATAGCTATAATGCACATAATAATTCAAATCAATATATGCAAGCTTATCGACATCAACCTTTGATTTTGGAATTAGCACCAAATCTAATACATATGGTGGAGAGGTGGCATCGTTAACACTTGGATAGCATACGCTTCTCTCTGCAAGCATTATATATCCTCTTAAATTAGCAAATGAGTAATTAGCACACTCATTTATGTTGCCATATTTAGTTTTATTATTGAGCTTATGTTGATATAAAAACGCATATACGATATTATCCTCAAATGTGCTCTCTGCTATCTCATCGACCTTTGTTAGTGTGCTTTTTTCTTTGAATTTAGAAAACTCATCAAAGCTTTTAAATATCCAATGCTTCCTTTCAGGCTCAATTGAGTCCTCCTCTATCTCTTGCAAAAATCTTGTATTATCCAGCTTTATTGAGTAGCTTGTGTATTCCTCGTTTATTAAGGAATTTATATTAGTAGCGCTTGGCACTTCCTCGTCGGGTCCTGTTGAGGTTGGCTCTTCGCTTGATGTGCTCGTCGAAGGCGCTTCCTCTTTCTCGCACGACACGATAAAGCTAAGGCAGATTATTAGCGCTAATAATAGTGATAAAAAATTTTTCATAAAATTCACCTAACTTAATAATATCGTTTGATCAAAATAATCTATTATAGCCGTAACAGAAATTTGTGGAAACAAGTATACTCCATCAGACAAACGTTTCACAACTATTTCATATGTTCTTGTAATAATTTCACCTGTAGAGGTTATTTCGTTTGTTCCTCCGTAGATAATCATTGTTTCTACTAAATATCCAGTAAATCCTCCACTCCAATAAGCACTGATTCCTCCTAGATAATCAAATTCTCTTGCCGCGCCTGGGAATTTTTGTGGCAAATAATACACCTTAAATGTAACATCTATACCATATGATGAACTTTTTGTTGTTTCCACAAATCTGTGTTTTTCTTGAACTGAAAAACCACAATCGCCACAAGACACCGTGTGATGAGTATCAGCATAGTTGTTGTGAGATATGTTCTTTTCCGAACAAGTACAAGTCAAGAAAAACGCCGCATTAAGAGCCTCTGTTCCTTTTATAATTGTATTGCTCTTTATTTTAAATCTGTATTCATCCGACACATCAATCGTGCATGTGAAAATCTCCACATTATTTATCATTCCATCCGAAGAAAAAACAAGATCTCCATTGCTATTTATAATTTGAACCTCAAGATTGTTTTGTGTTGCTAAAACATCTTCTATTGTTTGATTTTCATCAATATTTCTAATTAGGTTATCATTATTTTTTTCATAAACAATGCCAAATTTTATGTTTGTTCCTGCATTGAAATAATATCTTTCCGTAACCCCTTCTGCAAGGTAATTTTCCGGGTAAAACAAATATGTGTAGAGCAATTTGCTATTAGCCGATCTAATCGCGGCTTTTATATCCAAAAGACCTACTCCAAATTGGTCGTTGCCATATGATTCGATGTTTGAAACACAAGAAGTGTTGAATGTTGAAAAACTAGATTTTTTCACACCATATCCGCGCACTGCATTTTTATCTGCGCTGCCCAACAACAAAGCTTTTACGGCGCAAGGCTTACCAACCAGCCCAGGATTTGCTTGCATCATTAAAGATGCAGTAGCTGCTACAACCGAAGAAGAAATTGATGTTCCTGGATCTAATTCTTTTTGAACTATTAATTCGCTTTCTTCATCATAGTCGTACATATAAAATTTAGTGCCAAACATAACCAAATCTGGTTTGTTAGTAGCAAAACTTTCCTCTTTATAACAACTTTCGCGATAGATTGGATATTTCAAATCCTCATAACTCTGATTACAAGAAACATTTCCAACAGTAATAACAGTGTAAGCGCTAGCTGGATTGGAAACATTGTACCTATCGGTTGAATCAACTTCTTTCATCATATGATAATTTCCAGCAGCAACCGTAATGGTCACCCCATACTCTCTAACTATTTTGTCCACTTGGTTATCTACAACATTGTAACCCCATATATAGCCAGTTGTGTTTCCTTGCTCGTCTTTAGTTTTATAAAACTCGCCCCATGAAAGGTTGATAATTGATACATTTTGATTTATAAACCACTCCAAGCTTGATTCTATATCAATATGATATTCGTTGCCAATTAGAACTCGTTCAAAGCACGCTATGTTTGTATAGTAAACAGTAGCTCCTGTAGCTATGCCTTGATATGTAATATCATTCACAGTGACTGGTGAACCAGCAAGAACCGACAACATATCTGTTGCATGTTGAGATACATTTTCTTCATTATCTGGAATTTCAAGAGTAGAATCTTTAACATTTGTTATTATCCCTCTGTTTGTCAAGTGAGGATTTGTTGAATCATAACGTATCTGGGAAGTCTCATCATATTCCAAAACACCTATTCTTATCCCCGAGCCATCATAACCAAGGGTATTATGTGGTGTCATATAATATCCATAATTGTCAATATTATAATCTGTAACTGAGCTTGTTTCCGTCTCGCTAAACAAAGCTCCTTCCGTTGAACAATTTAAATAGTCAATAGAGGCAACGGCAGATATATTCGCAATTTCGTTAATGTAAGACTTTTTACATTCAAGAGCTATTTGTGTCAGCAATGGACTAAGATGTACATTTCTACATTTACCAAGGTCAAGCTTTTGTTGGAAGCTATCTGTTATCGAGTTATTTAGAGCCTTTCTTGTTGTGCGGTAGCTTGAGAGGAATTCGTTTCTCTATGAGAGGTTTATTATCTCCCTTGAGCTCATACCGCTATTTAGGCAGTTCTCAATTTCGGTATCTGTCATTATTGATGATATATTAGCTGTTGCTCTAAATAGCATAGGAGAAAAGCTCTTTATATCAATTTCTCCTGCTTCTGTTGCTTGCAAGCCGTATGCAGAGCTATCTGCCTTCATTTCCTCTAAACGATTTTCAAATGCCTCTGCCTTCTCTGCTACCTTATTACCTATATATGCTTCCTCTGTTTGTGCGGTTATTGTTGTTCCAAGTCTTTTTGAAAGCAAGGAATAAAATACCGCCTCATCATAATCGGTAAGCCAAATATATATCGGTACATACTCGTCATTATCTACTGTTTCAAGATATGTCTTAAGATTTTCGGTAAGCTTTGTTTCTGGATTTGATACTACTCCTGTGCTAATCGTCTCGCCACTTACCATTGAGGTAAATGGAATAAAAATCAGTACGAGTGTTAAAATGAATGATAGTGTTCTTCTAATTGTTGTTTTCGATGAGTTTTTCATTGCTTTACCTCCTTA
>JAFTIV010000006.1 GCA_017456685.1 Clostridia bacterium
AAAGCCACAGTTTGAGGTTGGTAAGGATAAAATAGGTAAGGGCGGAATAGTAAAGCAAGCAAAGGATAGGACGCTTGCTGTTCACAGAGTTTTTGATTGTGCGACAGAAAACGGACTTAGCTGTATTTGCTTTGACAAATCGCCGATTTTAGGCGGAGACGGAAATGTTGAGTATTTAGCGGTCTTGGCAAAGGATACAAAAAGCATTATCAGTTATGACTCTATAAATGAATTTATACTTAAAAATTAGGAGAGTAAAATGAAATCAAGCAGACAAGAAAAGATACTTGAAATTATTTCAAATCGTAATATCGAAACTCAAGAGGAGCTGATTGATGCTTTGAGAGAAGAGGGCTTTGCCGTAACTCAAGCTACCGCCTCAAGAGATATAAGGCAGTTAAAGCTTCTTAAGGTTATGGTTGAGGGTGTTTACAAGTATGTTGCACCCAAAAAGGAGTTAAATGAATTTTCGGAATACAATAGTGCTTTGGTTTCCTCAATTAAGGAAATTAGATATGCATTAAATAATGTTGTTGTAAAAACCGTGCCTGGTCTTGCTCAAGCTGTTGCGGCGGGTATTGATACCCTTCAAGAGGTTGATATATTAGGCTGTGTTGCTGGTGATGATACTATAATTGTTGTTACATCGTCAGAGGATGCAAGTATAAAAATTTGCCAAAGGCTTTCTAAAATTGCGGAGAAATAAAATACTAAGGAGCAATAATGCTTTATTCATTACATATTGAAAATGTTGCCGTTGCCAAAAATTTGAACATTGATTTTGAAAATGGATTTAATGTTCTTACTGGTGAAACAGGCGCAGGAAAATCAATTATTATAGATTCAATAGGGTTAATACTTGGCGCTAAGGCGACTCGAGAGATTATTCGACAGGGGGCTGATAGGGCTTGTGTTAGTGCGCTTTTTTCTAATGTTAGTAAAAAAGTGTATGAATTGTGCGATGAATATGGAATTGAATATGATGAGGACGACCTATTATCAGTTTCAAGAGTAATAACATTAGATGGCAAGAGTATTTCTAAAATAAATTCGCGCACAGTATCTCTTGCGCAGCTTAAGTCAATAGGTGCTTGCCTTATAGATATACATGGACAAAATGATAATCACTCGTTCATGAACAAGGCAAGTCACATAATTTTGCTTGACGAATATGCAAATTGCACAACGGAGCTTTTAAAATATCAAGAGGTTTATTCAAGACTAACTGCCTTGAAAAATGAAATTTCATCGTTGATAGAGCTTAATAAGCAAAAGGATATGATGATTGATATATTGAATTATCAGGTAAATGAAATTTCATCAGCAAAATTAAAGGACCCAAATGAGGAAGAAAAGCTAAATGAGCTACGCACAAGGCTAAAGGGTGCCGAAAAAATAATTAAGAATTCCTCCAATGCATATAAAATGCTCTATAAAAATGAAAGCGGAATTAGTGTCGTATATTTAATTGAAAAGGCTATTGAATCTCTTGGCAAGCTTACGGATGTTGAGCCATCCGCTGAGGAAATGATTGAAAAGCTGACCACATATAAATATGAAATTACCGATATTGCTGAAAATGCTATGGATTTTGCCTCGTTTGATGGAATTGATAATCCAGATGCTCAGCTGCAAGTGATCGAAGCAAGATTGATGCTAATTCAAAAGCTAAAAAAGAAATATGGAAGCTCTATAGGCGAGATCTTGAGCTTTAAAGAGGATGCGGAGAAAAAGCTAAAGAGCTTTGAGCTTGGAGAGGAAAAGATCGAGGAGCTAAGAGCTGAATATAAGAAAAATTATCAAGTTGCCTTGAATTTGGCGGAGCAACTGCATGAAATACGTATTAAATTTGCTAAAAGTCTTAGCGAAATTATAAAAAATGCCCTTGAATTTTTAGATATGCCAAAGGTGAGATTTGAAATAAAGACTGCCAAAAATGAGGTGGATGGAAAAATCACCTTGTCACAAAGAGGTCTTGATGATGTCGAGTTCATGATAGCAACTAATGTTGGTGAGGAGCTTTTACCTATGAACAAAATCGCCTCTGGCGGTGAGCTTTCGAGAATTATGCTTGCTATGAAGAGCGCAATGAGTGATAAGAGCGGTGCACAAACTGTAATTTTTGATGAGATTGATACGGGCGTTTCTGGCAGTACATCTCAAAAGCTTGGAATTAAGCTTTATGAAATTTCAAGGGGTACACAAGCGATTTGCGTTACTCACTCAGCTCAAATTGCCTCGCTTGCTGACCAGCATTTCTTTATTAAGAAGCTTGAGGTTGATAAAAGAGCAGAGGCACATGTTGAGCTTTTGAATAACGAGAGAAGAGTTGAGGAAATAGCGAGAATTATCGGTGGTATTGATGTGACAGAAAAGCAAATTGCCGCTGCAAGAGAGCTATTAAGACAATCTAAAGAGTTGAGGAACTCGTGAACAACGATATCACCGCCTTAAGCGCGGTATTTTGGGCAAATTGAAGCTGTTACGATAAAAGCCTCGCAAGATTGAAATCTAACCCTAAAACGGCTTTTGTGGCTCAAATAGAAGCAAATGCTATTGCATATTCATATAATGTTAGAAAATATTATTTGGAGTGTGCTATGATTTTAGATGAAATAGTTGATTACTTAAGCTGTAATGGCGTTAGCTTTGAACAAAATTATTCAACTTCGAAATTGAGCTTTTTGGAAATAGGCGGTCCTGCAAGGCTTGTCGCTTATCCAAAAAGTAAATACGAGCTATGCAAGCTACTAAACAAGCTAACGCACAAGGCAATTAAATTTATAGTGATTGGAAATTGCTCTAATGTGTTCTTTTCGAGCTTTGGATATGATGGTGTTGTGATTTCTACAAGGCTTTTAAATGAAATACATATATCAGGGAATAGTATAGAGGCGCTATGTGGAGCGCTTGTTACTGATTGTGCGGTGCTTTCGATGAGTTTTGGCTTAAGTGGCTTGGAGTTTTTATGTGGAATTCCAGGAAGCGTTGGCGGAGCTGTTTACATGAATTCATGCGCTTATGATGGAAAAATTTAAATTGTTGTAGCTGAATGTGAGTAATATGATATTTTAGAAAATAAGATTATAAATCTTACGAACGAAGAGCTTTGCTTTAGCGATAAAAAATCAATATTTTCAGGCGATCCAAATTTAATTATTTTATCTGTTAAATTTAAACTTAAAAATGAGAATATAAATTTAATTAAAAAAAGAATGCTTGAAATTTCATTAAAAAGAATTAAATCTCAGCCTCTTGAGCTTGGGAACTGCGGAAGTACATTTAAGCGTCCTTTAAATTTATATGCATCGAAAATTATTGATGATTTAAATCTAAAGGGATTAAGCATTGGTGGTGCTATGGTATCGAAAAAGCACGCGGGCTTTATTGTTAATTTTAACACCGCTTCCTCAAAAGATGTTGTTGAGCTTATAGAAAAAATTAGAGAAGAGGCACTTGATAAATTAGGAGTGCTTTTAGAACAAGAAATTATATTTGTGGAATAAGGAATATGAAGGAATCATTTTCAGCCAATACTAAAAAAGAGCTTTTGGCAGAGCAGAAGATAAAGAAGTGCTGTGCGTTTTCTCTCATATATGGCTTTGCATTTCTTGCAAGCGAGGAAAACGGAGAATGGTTATTAAAAAAGACAAGTGCCGAAAATGCTTTTTTGATATCTAAAGTTGTTTCGAGCGTGCTAAAAAATAAGCATGTTATTTATAATGAAAAAAACAAAGAAATCCGTTTGGATAAAGGGATTG
>JAFTIV010000115.1 GCA_017456685.1 Clostridia bacterium
CGTAATAACAACTCTTGATGTATATATGCAGTATCAGCTTGAGGCCGTGCTTGAGACTGCATCTATTGAGTCTGGAGCTCAAAATAGAGCAACAGGGATTGTGATGAATCCTAAAACGGGCGCGATATATGCAATGGCTACATATCCGTCCTTCGACCTTAATAATCCTTATATATTAGATGAGCAATCGCAGTTTAAGCTCAATGAATATGATAAAAATTCAAAGGAATATAGTCAAGAATATCTAAATTTATTGTTTAGAATGTGGGGAAATAAGGCGGTGAGTGAGCTTTACGAGCCTGGTTCAACCTTCAAAATCGTCACCACATCTGTTGCGTTGCAGGAAAAAGTCGCAAACCTTTCAAGCAGATTCCATTGCTCTGGCTCTTTGAAAATAGATGGATATTATCGTGCAATAAGCTGTCACAAAAGGACTGGACACGGCTCTCTTAGCTTTGCCGAGGCGCTTCAGCAATCTTGCAATCCATCAATGATGACATTGGGATTGAGGATTGGCAGAGAAAGCTTCTATAGTTATTTTAAAAAATTTGGATATGGAGAAAAAACGGGAATAGATTTGCCGTCTGAAAGCGCGGGATATTATCATTCGTTTGATGATTTTTCAAATGTTTCTCTGGCTGTATATTCCTTTGGTCAAACATTTAAAACAACGGCAATACAACAAATTTGTGCCGTCAGCACGATTGCAAATGGTGGATATTCGATTACTCCACATTTTCTTGAAAAGATAGTTGATAATGATGGAAATGTAATTTATGAGCAGGAATCTGAAGTGAATGAACAAATAATTGATACATCAGTCTGTAAAACAATTTCTCAAATTTTAAAGGAAGGTGTTGACGGAAATGGTGGCGCCAAAAATGCATATGTTGCAGGGTATAATGTAGCCGCTAAAACAGGAACATCGGAGAAAAAGGATAAGTATGATGAAAATGGTAACACACCATATAGAGTTTCGTCGTGCGTTGCATATGCACCTGCCGAGGATGCCCAGGTGGCGGTAATACTGATAGTTGATGAGCCGAGCGTCGGAAGCGCTTATGGAAGCGTTGTGGCAGCACCATATGTTTCACAGCTACTTGAGCTTATTTTGCCATATATGGGCTTTAAAGCCGAATATAGCGAGCTTGATGAGGAGCATAAACAAATAAAAATAGCAGATTACACCTCTAAAACCGTAGAAGAGGCAATAAGTATCGCGAAAGAGCAAAAAATATCTTATGAAATAATCGGTGATGGAGAAAATATTGTGTTTCAAATGCCATCTGCAAATAGCGAAATTTATCAAAAAAGTGGAAAAATTCTTCTTTATACAGATGGGATGATAAGTGAAACAATAACTGCCGAGGTTCCTTCGGTTATTGGTAAAACACCAGAGGAGGCTAATGAACTAATTTTAAATGCGGGATTCAATGTAAAGATTGAGGGTGCTATGAATTTTTCTGTAAATCAAGGAGCAAAAATCGTCTCACAATATCCGTCTCAGGGGGCGCTTATAAGGCGCGGAGATGTGATTACTATAAAAGTTATTTACACTGACGAAAAGGAGTGAAAATGAGGCTTGCAGAGCTTTTGAAAGGCATTAGGGTGTTAGGTGGAGGGAAAAATCTGCTTACGGATGTAAAAGGAATATTTTCGGATTCAAGAAAAAAAGTGTTTAATGGCGCTTTCGTGGCAATAAAAGGAGAAAAACGCAACGGAAACGAATATATACAAGAGGCTATATCAAATGGCGCAGTTGTGATTATTACAGACGATGAAAATACATATGAAAAGGAAAAAAATGCGGTTTTGGTAGAATCATCAAGAAGGGCACTTTCATATATGTGGGATAATTTTTATAATCATCCTACAGAAAACATTAATCTTGTTGCGATAACGGGAACAAACGGGAAAACCTCTTGCGCATATTATTTATACAACATCCTAAGGACATCGGGAAAAGATGTAGGCTTAATTTCAACAATTGAATGTCTTATAAATGGCGAAAGGATTGAGTTAAATGGTGGTAGCGAGGTTTTGGATATTTGCTCTGCAATGACAACTCCTGACCCTGAGATTTTATATTCATTGCTTGATGAAATGAGAGCAAAGGGTGTTAAGTACATAGTAATGGAGGCATCATCACACGCCTTGGAGCAGGAAAAGCTATCACCATTATCAGCGGATTATGCGATTTTTACCAATTTAAGTGCTGAGCATTTGGAATTTCATAAAACTTTGGAAGCGTATTATCAAGCAAAAAAACGACTTTTTAAAGAGAAAACCATTTCTATAGTGAATGTCGATGATTCATATGGAGAAAGACTAAAAAATGAGCTTGATAATGTCAAAGCCTGTTCGTTAAAGAAAAAAGCTGATTTTTATGCCGAGAATATCGAATTATTATCAAGAGGGTATAGATACAAAATTAAGGATAACAATAAATATAATGTTATAGATGGGCAGATAAACGGAGAGTTTTCCGTGTACAATTCGTTGCTTAGCCTTGCGTGCGCAAGGTCTATGGGGATTGAAATGCAATGTATTGTTACGGCTATTTCGACGCTTAATGGTGTTGAGGGCCGCTTTGAAAAAATAGACGACAGTAATATATATGTTGATTATGCACATACTCCTTATGCTGTGGAAAATGTATTAAAGGAATTGAAAAAAATCACGCCCGAGGGGCGCGTTTTTGCCTTGTTTGGATGCGGTGGTGATAGAGATAGGTCGAAAAGGGCTAAAATGGGAGAAATCGCTACCTTGCTGGCTGATGTATGTATTATAACAAGTGATAATTCTCGAAGCGAAAGAACACTTGATATAATAGTGGACATTATGAAAGGAATAAGAGATAAATGTGAGCTTGCAATTATACCGGACCGTGAAAAGGCAATTTTATATGCAATATCTCAATTAAGAAAAAAAGACAGCTTAATACTACTTGGTAAAGGACATGAATGCTATCAAATTGATAATCAAGGGAAGCATTATTTTAATGAAAGAGAAATCGTTAGGAGAGCTTTGAAACATGATAAAAACGAAGCTCTATAGAGCCTCTAAAATAGCCGAAATAGTAAAGGGAAAGCTTATAGGAGAGGATTGCTTAATAGATCAAATATGCTTCGATTCACGAAAGCTAATGAGTGAAAAAAGTCTGTTTTTCGCCATTAAGGGTAAAAGGTACGACGCAGAGTGCTTTGTAGATGAGGCAATAAAGAAAGGCGCAGGAGTTATCGTATCGAGCAAGAAGAGAACTGTAGATGCTACTCAAATATATGTTGAGAATACTAATGAAGCATTGTTTGAGTTGGCGCGTTATAACAAGGGTGAAACAAAGATTATAGGCATAACAGGTAGTGTTGGAAAAACAACTATAAAGCAAATGATATGCTCGATTTTGTCTAAAAAATATAAGGTATATGGAACCGTGGAAAACCACAATAATGAAATAGGTGTTGCACAAACGCTTTTGGGAATCACCGACGAAAAATATTGTGTTATTGAAATGGGAATGCGAGGCAAGGGAGAGATAGATTTTTTGTCAAGACTTTGTGAACCATATATATCAGTAATATCGAATGTAGGTAAAGCACATCTTGGAAAATTGGGGACCGAAGAGGCGATTTTTGAGGCAAAATGCGAAATTATACCTAACACAAAAGCACATGTTATAGTTCCTAATGAATGGAGATTTAAATGCTTGAATTACGGCTCCTTAAATCCTCTTTTTATAGGCGCTGGCGCGGATGCCTATGCGTGTAATATTAGCTATCTAAAAAAGGGAATTTCATTTGATGTTTTCGATAAGAAATCCAAAAAAATAATTCCTATGCAATTAGACTCGGTTTATGAGCATGATGCTCAAAATTGCGCCTTTGCATATATGGTTGGAAAACTTTGTGGTGTGTCTATCGAAAACATAAAATCTGGAATTTTAGAATTTAAAAATTGCAAAAACAGAGGAGAGTTGATAAGTATAGGAAAATTTAGTATAATAAACGATACCTACAATGCCTCGTTTGAAAGCGTTAAAGGTGCATTACAAGGCCTTGTACAGCTTTCTAATGCTCAAAATAAGAGAAGCATTGCACTTTTAGGAGATATGCTCGAAATGGGAGAAAATTCCGCATATTTTCATAAAAAAATAGGCGAATTTTCAAGAAAAATAGGAATATATAATGTTATTTCAATCGGTGAATTTTCGTCACAAATTTGCGAGGGATTTGGTGGCGGAATAATGCTAAAGAGTAATCAGGAGGCTATAAATTATATAGCCGAAAATTTAGGAAACGGCGACATCCTTTTACTTAAGGCAAGTCGTGGTATGTATTTTGAAAAAATATTAGAAGGATTAAAAGAGAAAATCAATGAAAATTGAAGGCATATTTTTACTTGTTTTATTAGTAACTTTTTTAATAACTTTTATCAGCTTGAGACGCTTGATACCATTTTTGGCATCTAAAAAAATGGGGCAAAAAATTCTTGACATTGGTCCAAGGTGGCATAAGGGCAAGGAAGGAACACCAACAATGGGAGGCTTGTCCTTTATTTTGGCGATACTCATTGCTTTTGTTGTTTTTATAATTATCACGATAAAGGATTTAAATCAAAGATATCTTGCGTGTGCCATAAATATTATCTTATATGCAATATTAAATGCAATGATTGGAATAATTGATGATTTTGCAAAGATTAGAAATGCGAGAAACGAGGGATTAACACCAAAAGGGAAGCTAATTTTTCAAAGCATTGCTTCAATTCTTTTTTTAATTTCATTAAACTATACCGTGGGGATTGATACAAGCCTTTATATCCCTTATTTTGATGTATATATAGAAATTGGATTTTTCTATTACATCTTAGCATTTTTGTTGCTTTGCGGGGTTGTCAATAGTGTTAATTTGACTGACGGCTTAGATGGTCTTGCTTCAAGTATTATCTTGACAATAGGGATTTTTTTATCAATAGTATCATTGGTGATAACAAGAGAGCCTATAATTGCTTTTTTTGCTGGGTCAATTATTGGAGCTATGCTCGGCTTTTTAGTGTATAATTTTTACCCTGCAAGAGTCTTTATGGGAGATACAGGCTCCCTGTTTCTTGGTGCGCTTGTCGTGGCAATTTCTTTTTTGCTGAACAATATTTTATTAGTGCTTGTTTATGGCTTTGTTTTTATTTGCGAGGCGACATCTGTTATTTTACAGGTAGTGTATTTCAAGATAACAAAAGGAAAAAGATTGTTCAAAATGGCACCATTGCATCATCATTTTGAAAAAAGCGGACTTGGTGAGGTGAAAATAACGATAGCTTTCGCAATAATAAATATGATTTTTTGTATTTTGGCGTGTTTAGGTATGGGAAATTTATGAGAAAAATACTTTTTGAAACAAATAATAATTTAGAAATTGAAGATACTGTAATTCCTTATAAGAAAAAAACTGATAAAATATTGTTGATGTTAATTTTGACATTGCTTATGTGCGGAACTATGATGATATCAAGCGCAAGCTTTCCATATGCATCGGTTCATTATGGAGACGGGGCTTATTATATAAGGCGACAAATAATATTTTTGGCATTAGGGCTATTTTCTATGATGATTTTTAGCCGAATACCAGTCGAGCAATACAGAAAATTTTCCCCTA
>JAFTIV010000116.1 GCA_017456685.1 Clostridia bacterium
ACAGCCATTCTCATATGAAGGTATTCCAGAGCTTGAAAGGCTATATAAGCTTATTTATTTAAGAAAGAGCATATTAAACTATTTAACGAACAAAGCAGTATGCTTTGTCGATAAAAAAGGCACAAAGGAAGAAAAGCTTGCTTCCTGGTGGAGTCGCATTTGCTCTTGTCGCATCGAGTATAATCGCGCCATGGATGATGAGCTTTATCGTTCTGGTGAGAGAAAAACGGATTTAGTCCGTTCTCGAAATCAATTGTTATCGAGCATAGCGCAGTTTGCAATTATTAAAAACTATTCGCTTGCAGAGACAACATTTGAAAGCGATGTATCAGATGCTCTTGCATACTTAAATGATAATGATTTTTATGGCTTTTCTGCAGGTCCAGAAGGGCAACTTCCGCAACTATCAAATTATCAATACGAGCACATTCAAGCGCCTCGTAAGCGGAGACAGTATAACGGTCTAATAAAATACGATGAAGCGCCAGGCTTCATCGGGCCGACAAAACCAAAATTAACCCCATCAGAGAAAAACAAACTCAAAAAGAAACAAAAATTAAAACCAAAATCAAAATCAAAAAGAGGTAATAAATAATGAAAGTATATGTAAAAAGTGCTGATTTAATTAGCGGTGTATCAGGTAACAAACCATATGAATTCGTATCTGCAACAGTTCTTTTCGAAGATAAAAAGCATGGTAGCTATGTAAAAATTAATAAATCTGCTTGTAAGGATTTGAAAAAAATCAAACCTGGCGCTTATGCTGATATGTATCTTTCGTTAGATGATCAGGTAGTAATTTCTTTTGAAATTGTTAAAGAAGCTCCTGCAGAGTCTGGAGATAATGTTGCAGGTGTTCGTGTTGATACTTCAACAGGTGAAGTTGTGGAAGAAATTCCTGCACCTGGAAACGAAAATAAAGCCGGAGGACAAACGCCCGGCAAAAAATAATAAGGAGGCCTATAATGGCAAGATATCAAAAAAAGAGCCAGCGCAAGAGAACTGGCGCAAGTAGAAGAAAATCTCGCAAGTCGAGAAAATCAAAATATACCGAGCTTGAGCGCCTTGCTCATAATATCGGAAAAATCAAACGCGGTCTCGAGAGTGATACTCGAGTAAGAGATTCGTTTAATAACGGATATGAAGGCAAAGCTGAAAAGGCGCCTAAGAAGAAGCTATTTTAAGGGGGAATGAATAATGAAAGCTAAGCATATTGCAATTCTTATTGCTTGTATTTTCGGCCTCTTTGCTCTCATCGCATTGTTTGGCCTTGCGACCGACGGATTCCGTACTGTAAGCGATATGAGTCTTACAAAGGTAAATCCAGATAACCTTATTAAGCTTGAGTCTTATGTTGTAACCGAAATTGAGGACGATAAGACTACAGGCTATACTCTTGAAATCACCGACGACGGTCTTATTAAGATTTCTGGTGAAAACGATTCAAAGACTGCTACAAAGATTGCTGTTCAAAATGTATCTCTCCAGGCGACAGAATATTATTTCTCTTCAGGCGCAAGCGTTGATAAGGATAAATATATTGTCACAATCGAGAATGCTGACGGTAGCGTTGTATTCGATAACAAGGATGAAGGCGTAATTGAAATCGAAACAGCTGATACATATACAGTATATATCAATATCGAGCCAGGCGTTGAAATCAACGAAACATTCTCTCTCGTTCTCGTTGAGGGTAGCGAAAAGGCAAGCTTCTTTGTTGTAAAATAAAATATAAAAACGAGAGGGCTTTTGTCCTCTCGTTTTTCAAAGAAAGGAAAAACTATGAAAAAAATAATTTGTATGATTTTTGTTTTTCTTATTGCCTTTTCTGCATTGCCTTTGGCGGTGCTTGCTGAAGAAGCTTCAACGGATGATATCGAGCTTGTTGCAGAGGATTTGTCAAAGACTGATATCGAGTACGATTTTAAGTATGTATTTGCTGGGAATTATGAGGTGGCATCATATAAGTATGATTCTGCAGATAACAAGCTTCACTTTATAACTGCTATCGAGAGCGAGAGCTCAGCTGGGGAAAAAGAAATATATATTTATGTATATAACCCCTCCAGGGCAAGTATATACAAGAATACTGTTCATAATACAGTAAGCTTGTCTGTTGGCGCTGTAGATAGTTATGAGCAAAAATCTTTGGCTTATATAAATTCATATAGCGCAACAAAGGAAGGTGACATTTATTCGAACGGCTTGATTTTGAAATTCAAAATTGCTGGCGTTGCATCTTCTGAGGCAATAACAAGAATATATAAGCTTGGAGAGTTTGAGCTTCTTAAGGAAGGTGAAACTCTTCCTGAATATTCAATGTGCGCTATGCAGTATGAATTCACCACAAACGAGCTTGGCTTTATAAGCTGTGTTTCTCGCGACCTTAGTGTTATCGAGTCTAAGGCTTTTCATACCTTTTACAGAGTAAAAACAGGTGGAGAGGAAAACACTCTTGATACTTACCAAGATATACGAGCTGTATATTTTCCTATTCCAAATAATTACCTTAAGGCATACGGAAAAATGTATTATATCGATGCTGAATGGCTTGAATATAATCTTTATAATCTTTTGATTTGTGACAATCAAGAGGTAGCAAATGCTTGCCAGCCATATGCAGGAACTTCCTTTGGCGGTTCTGTGCCTTATACGATACTCTTTAATGAGTCTAAGCTGTGGCACGGTTCAAATAATGTTAACGCTCTTTATTACAGAAGCGCATACAATGCCGAGGCTATAAGCAAATGGATTGCTTTTGATTACAGCGAATGGTATGATTATGAGGTTTTGGTTAGCTATAAATTTCCAGGAGATAAATTTCTTGCTAATGTTTATGCTCCAAAAACCTCAACTCATAATGACTGGCCTATAACCTATGTTGGTTATTCAAGTG
>JAFTIV010000117.1 GCA_017456685.1 Clostridia bacterium
ATTCTCTTTTGCATAGTGTTTTTTTCGAGCTCGAAATCACGAGCAACAAGTAACATTCAGCCGTAATATATGCGTTTTTGTCAATAAAATCCTCATTTGCAGAATAGTTTATTATTTGCCCCTTAAAGTAAGGCTTGATTTTTTCTACCTCACCCGAAAAAACAAGAGTACCTCCCTTTACCGATTTGAAAATTTTTGAAAGCTCCGTGTCGGTAAGTGCACTCTTGATTGGTAATATTAGCGCATCGCACTCTGTCACCATATCGGGCGCACAAATGCGAGCATTATATCCTTTAGATATAAGAATATCACAAAGAGCATCATATCGAGTATCCGCGGAAATAATACAGATTTCGTTCATATCGTTTCCTTAATAAGTGTATTTGAGAAATGCTTCTCATTTACATAATATGATGCTTTTTGAAAAATGAAAGCGTTATTTTTCGTTTCTTGCAATAAGCATATTTATTTTAAAGCCCTTTTCGGTAAAATTGCGCTCGTATTCTGTTTGAATATTCACCTCGTTCATTTGCGACGCATGAAGGTCGTTGGTTTTATATTCGAGCTCGAATTTTGAAAGCTCAACCTGCTCAAGCGAAAAGTCAAACAATGGTCTATTATCGGTTTTAAAGCAGAATTTTCCGCCTTTTTTAAGAATACGAGAATACATATTCAAAAAGCCGATATATGTAAGACGGCGCTTTGTATGTCCCTTTTTGCTCCAAGGGTCGCAAAAGTTCACATAAATTGTATCAACGGAATTATCGGGCAAATCCTTCAAAAGCTCAGCAGCATCGCCAACGCAAAATCTTACATTGCCGATTTCCTCCATTGTAAAATCAACGCTATCTCCGCCAAGGGGGAAAAGCCTTCCGTCAGGTCTTTGCCAGCCACCATTAGGTGCAAGAGAGCCAAGCCCCTTTGTGCTTGCATATTTCTCTGTAGCAATTGTTAAAACATCTGCAATTTTCTCGATTGCAAGATAGTTATAATCCTTTTCCTGCTCTGCCTTGCCTCTTATGAAATCACCTTTACCACAGCCGATTTCAATTCTTAGTGGATTATTATTTCCATAAATTTTTTCTATGTTTTCTGGTACTATTGCTGGGTCACTTACAATCAATGATGACATAAGTGATAATCTTTCGCCACCATGGCGCTTTTTTTTCATTCTCATATTGAATTTTTCTCCGTTTTTTGTTAAAATAAGAATAACAACTATTATATTAGCACAACTTTTGTGAAAATGGTACATTATTTTTAAATTAAAGGAGATTTTTATGAAATATTCTTTTCAGCCCAAGGGCGTTTGCTCCGCTCTTATTACCTTTGATGTCACAGATGGAATTCTTTCCTCTGTCTCCTTTAAGGGTGGCTGTGACGGCAATCTCAAAGCAATTTCTAAGCTCGTTGAGGGTATGGAATGCGAAAGAGTTATAAAAATTTTGCGTGGCAACGATTGCAGAGGTCGTGGCACATCCTGTGCTGACCAGCTCGCCATTGCTATTGAAAGGGCTATAGAAACAAAATGAAAAAGCTTCTAATCGTTGATGGTAACAGCATATTGAACCGTGCTTTTTATGGTATTCGCCCTCTTTCTACCAAGGAAGGCATTCCAACTAATGCGGTTTATGGTACCTTGACTATTCTTAAAAGACATCTTGATAATTTAAAGCCAGACTATGCTGTTGTGGCTTTTGATATGCGTGCTAAAACCTTTAGACATTTAGCGCACGATTTTTACAAGGCTAACAGAAAGCCTATGCCCGAGGAGCTTGCGCTTCAGCTTCCCTACGCGAAGGAAGCGGTTAAGGCTCTCGGCTTTAATGTCGTTGAGCTTGAGGGCTACGAGGCTGATGATGTAATTGGAACTGTTTCAAGAGTTGCTATGCAAAATATGGATATTCACTCCTATATTCTCACAGGTGACCGCGATTCGCTTCAGCTTATAAATCCAAGCTGTTCTGTAATTCTTGTAAAAACTAAAGAGGACATCCTCTATGATACTGACAAATTCATTGCCGATTTTGGCGTAACTCCAGAGCAGTTTGTAGATGTTAAGGCTATTATGGGGGATTCGTCCGATAATATTCCTGGAATTACTGGGATTGGTGAAAAGGGCGCATTTAAGCTAATCCAAGACTTTGGCTCGCTTGATAATGTTTACGCGGAATACAAAAATGCAAGTATTTCACCAGGTCTTAAGGCAAAAATTGAAAACGGCAAGGAAATGGCATACATTTCAAAATTCCTCGCTACAATCAATTGTGAGGCACCTATTTGCAAATGCTGTGAGGACTTCGAATACAGAGGAATTGATCCTGAAATTGCATCCGATTTATTCTTAAAGCTTGAATTCGAAAGCCTTCTAAAAAAATTCAACATCACCTTCGACCCATCAAAAAGGCAAAAGCCTTCATCGGTGATTTCAAGCGAGGACATCAAGGATGCCTTCCCTATTGGCATTCTCGACGATATAAAAGACGAATTAGTAGCAATTTATAGGTACGACAGAAAGCTTTATATTTATAATGAAAAATATCATTTTTCCTATGACGGATATGACATTGAAGGCTTCCTTTCCAACAACAAGATAATTTGCCACGACTACAAGGCTTGGTCCAAGGAGTTTTCCTTTGATTGTGAAATGGATGTTATGCTTGCATCTTATTTGGTTTCTCCATCCGATGCATCTTATGATCTTGACAAGCTATCTATAAAATATCTTGATACAGAATTTTCTCAAGAGCACGGAGCTCAGTTAATTTTCGAGCTTTACAAGCTTCTTTCGGCAGAGCTTGAAAAAATCGGCGCAGCTTCAACTCTTAGGGAAATTGAAATTCCTCTTGCAAGAGTGCTCGCTTCAATGGAGCTTGAGGGCTTCAAGGTTGATGTAAACGGCTTAAGCTCTTATGCAGAGGCACTTTCATCTATGGCTGAGGATTATCAGTCAAGAATTTATATGCTTGCTGGTGAGGAATTTAATATCAATTCGCCCAAACAGCTTGGTGTAGTTCTATTTGAAAAAATGGGGCTTTCACACGGAAAGAAAAACAAAAACGGCTACTCTACTGATATTCACGTGCTTGAGGAGCTTAAAAATGAATCGCCTATAATTGATGAAATATTGGAATACAGACAGCTTATGAAGCTCAAAAGCACCTATTGTGATGGACTTTCAAAGGTTGCTGGCGAGGACGGACGAATTCACTCAACCTTTAATCAAACCGTTACTGTTACAGGTCGCCTTTCATCGTCAGAGCCTAATCTTCAAAACATTCCTATAAGAACTGAGCTTGGAAAGCAATTTAGAAAATATTTCATTCCTAAAAATGATGATTATGTTTTGATCGATGCGGACTATTCTCAAATTGAGCTAAAGGTTCTTGCTCATCTATCAAAAGATGCTAATATGATATATGCCTTTAATTCCGGAATGGACATTCATACAATGACGGCATCACAGGTATTTAATGTTCCAGCAGGTGAGGTTACCCCAGAGCTTAGAAAGCGCGCTAAGGCTGTTAACTTCGGTATTGTTTACGGAATTGGTGAGTTCTCTCTTGCAAAGGATTTACACACTTCAAGAAAGGAAGCAAAGGCTTACATTGATTCATATTTTGCTACCTATCCTGATGTTCATAGCTATATAACTAAGCTAATTGAGGACGCCAAGGAAAAGGGATATGCAGAAACTATGTTTGGTAGGCGCAGATACATTCCCGAGCTACAGTCAAAGAACTTTAATATTCGCTCCTTTGGTGAAAGAGTTGCTATGAATTCCCCTATTCAAGGAAGCGCAGCTGACATTATAAAGATTGCTATGATTAGGGTTTATAATGCGCTTAAGGCATCAAAAATAGATGCCAAGCTTATTCTTCAGGTTCACGATGAGCTCATTATCGAGGCTCATTCCTCGTGCGCTGATGAGGCTAAAAAAATTCTCCAAAGAGAAATGGAGGGTGCTGTTGAGCTCTTGGCTCCGCTTACTGCCGATACTGGCGTTGGCAGAACCTGGCTTGATGCAAAATAAGCTATGAGATATTCAATTGATGCTCCTGCGAAGATAAACCTTTATTTAGATGTTTTATCAAAGCGAGAAAATGGTTATCACGATATCAAATCGGTTATGCAATCCGTGTCTATTTGTGATAAAATTACAATTTCTGTTGAAAAATCAAAAAATACCTCTATTACTTTATATGGAAATAATAATAGTATCGCTTGGGACGAGAGTAATCTTGTTTACAAGGCATGCTCTCTTTTTATAAAAGAAGCTGGTATTGAGGGGTATTCCTTTACAATTCATGTTGAAAAGAAAATTCCTATAAAGGCTGGCATGGGCGGTGGGAGCACAGATGCAGCTGCTACGCTTAACCTATTAAATGATATTTTTGACGAAAAATTCACCGAGGATGAGCTTTGTGCTCTCGGTGCAAGGCTTGGTGCTGATGTTGCCTTTTGCATAAAGGGTGGAGCTTGTCTTTGCGAGGGAATTGGCGAGAAGCTAACTCCTGTTTCTGGACTCAAAAATGTCTATTTGCTTTGTGCTATTGGTAACTCATCAATATCAACCCCCGAGGCCTATGCTCTTCTTGATGAAAAATATGGCACAAGCTGTACTGACAGTGCAAGCATTGATGAATTTTTGACAAATGTAAAAAATGGTGATTTATTCCGCATTTGCTCGGGCTTATATAATAAATTCGAAAGTGTTATTTGTCCCGCCTTGCCTGAAATCGAAAAAATCAAGAGCATTTTTATGGAAAACGGGGCTCTTGGCGCTCTTATG
>JAFTIV010000118.1 GCA_017456685.1 Clostridia bacterium
TATTGCGCTTTTCGAACACCTCAGCATACATTGGGTCATAGCCTGCGTTTACATCGGCGGAAAGACACGAGGAATTAGCCTTGACAACATTGAAATTTCCTCCAAGATTTTTGCAAAGCTCCTCAATGAGGTCAACTATGAGGTCACATTGCATACCGCTAACACCCTCAGAGCCGATTTCCTCCTTATCAGCAAGCACGCACATAATTGTGTCCTTGCTATCCTTATTTTCAAGAACTGCGGTGATTGCGGGATATGCGCACACTCTATCATCGTGTCCGTAGCCTGCAACAAACGAGCGGTCAAGGCCGAGATCCTTTGATTTCATTGCAGGAACTGCAGAAAGCTCCGCGCTCATAAAATCGCTCTCAACAATGCCGTATTTTTCATTCAAAATTCTAAGCATATTTAGCTTTACGCCCTCGTCAATCTCGCCATAGGGCTCAGAGCCGATAAGAAGGTTAAGTCCCTCTCCAGAAAAGGCGGTAGCAAGAGGCTTTTGAGATTGGTCGTGTGCAAGGTGAGGAAGCAAATCTGTGATACAGAAGATTGGGTCGCCCTCGTCCTCGCCTATTGTGATATCAATGCTACTACCATCTGCCTTAGTGACAACACCGTGAAGGGCAAGTGGAATTGTAACCCATTGGTACTTTCTAATTCCGCCATAGTAGTGTGTTTTGAGGTAAGCCATGCTCTCGTTTTCATAGAGTGGGTGTTGCTTCATATCAAGCCTTGGTGAGTCGATATGTGCAGCACAGATTTTAACTCCGTTTTCAAGGCTATTTGTACCTGCAACAAATATATAAAGGCTCTTGCCTCTATTATTGAAGTAGTATTTTCCGCCTGCGAGAATTTTGTCACCGAGCTTATACTCAACAAAGCCCGCCTCGCTTGCCATTTTTATGCCCTCCTTGACAGCCTCGCGCTCGGTTTTTGCGTTATCGAGGAATTTCTTATAGCCCTCTGCATAAGCCATTACCGCCTCGCTATCGTCATTTTGCTTAAAGGCATTCTTCTTTTTATAGAAAAGCTTTTCCTTCAAAAGCTCCTCCTTGCTCTTTTCCTTGTTATCCATAGCTATCTCCTTAATCTAATTTAAGCTCCTTGAAAAGGGACAGAAGCTGTCCATCAAGGTCGCATTTGTTATCGTTTATAATTTCATAGGTGCAAAGCTCACGAAGCATATCGTCGGTGAGCTGACTTTGAACCCTTGCCTCTGCCTTAGCGCGAGGAATTTTATCTCTTTTTACTATTCTATCAAGCTTTAGCTCCATAGGTGCGGTTACGCAAATTGTGACATCGCACATATTATCAAAGCCACTTTCAAAAAGCACAGGGGCATCAATAAGCGTTGCCCTTACTCCGCTTGCTTTATTTTGCTCAAGAGTTTTTTCAACATCTGCTCTTATATACTTATGAGTAATTGTATTTAGAGCCTTTAGATGCTGTGAGGCATTTTTTCCCTCGAAAACCTTTTGTGAGAGGCGAGATCTATCAAGAGTACCCTCTGGGGTTAAGATGTCCTTGCCAAAAAACATACAAAGCTCGCTTAAGCAGGGTGAGCCCTTGGCGACAATTTTTGTTGCGTAAAGCTTATCGGTGTCTATGCAAATCACACCGCGCTCCTTAAATTTCTCGCACACATAGCCCTTGCCCGAGCCACTTGAGCCACAAAGTCCTATTGTCAGCATAAAGCCTCCTTGTGCCACATGGCACTATTGATGATTTAAATGTTTATGGTCTTATTCTCCGCACTTGATATATATGCACATTCGAGAACCCTTTGAACATATGCACCATCGTCAAATGAGGGCGAGGTGGGCTTATTATTTATCACAGAGTCACAAAATGCATACATGCTTCCAAGGTGACCTCTTAGCCAGCCTATTGGCGCCTTTATGCCTGGGAAAATCCCCGCGGGTGATGGGTATCTATTTACACATTCGATTTTGGTATATCCGCGCTCTCCACCGTATGCGCCATCGCTTGCGTCGCTTGAATAGAATTCAAGGTAGTTAAGGTCCATAAGGCTGAAGCGAAGGCTACCGCGCTCGCCTCTAATCTCAAACGAAAGCTCATCATTTGCGCCGAGTGCGATTTTGCTAACCTCGATTGTACCAAGTGCGCCACACTTAAGGGTGGCTATCATATAAAACGCCTCGTCGGCATTTGTTTCCCATTCCTTGCCGTCCATTCCTGTACGATTAGGATATGCAATTTGGCTCTTGCCTGTAACACTTGAAAATTCTCCTAAGAGGTAATAGATAAGGTCAACAACGTGTGAGCCAAGGTCGAAAAGCACACCGCCACCGCAAATGTCCTTATTTTGCTTCCAGCCTGCGCTCTTTTTTGTATCAAGCGCGCTTGAGTGAAGATATTTTGCGCTAAAGGAAAGAATTCTTCCAAGCTTGCCCTCGCAAATAAGCTCCCTTGCGCGAAGAATTGCGCTTAGGTATCGGTTATTGAAAACGACCTGTGCACAAGCTCCACTTTCCCTTGCGAGCTGTGCAAGCTCCCTTGCCTGCTCATAGGTCACGGCAAGTGGCTTTTCACAATAAATGTGCTTACCTGCCAAAATTGCCTTTTTAGCGCTTTCATAGTGATATATATTTGGAGTGCAAATATCAATCGCGTCAATTTCGGGATTGTAAATTATATCATCCTCATTATCAGTTGCAAAGCCAAGAGAAAAGCTCTCGCACGCGCGCTGTGCATTTTCTATATTTCTTGTGCACACGCCATAAATTTGCGCGCTCACGCCCGAATTAAAAAAATACGGGAGATTATTTACACAATATGCGTGAGTCCTACCCATAGAGCCGAAGCCAAAAAGTCCTATCTTCATTCTTTTCTCATTTAAAAATATCAATTCATCATATAGTATATCACTTTTTTTAGCTTTTTTCAATATTATAAATAAAATATTTTTTAAATGAGCGCGTTTTTATAAAACATATTCAAAATTCAAAAGCAGAGCCCGCATTAAGGCTCTGCTTTATGGTGTGTTATGCGATTGGTGCGTCCTCGGGCAAGCTAAGATTGAAGCTTGAGGCTGTAAGACCTGTGCCTGAGTTCAATATCATATTTGCAAATTTAGACACAAGGCTTGAGTATGACACATAAAGTCCCATCTTCTTAAGGTCTGCATTTGTGCCAGTGTATTTTGTTTCAACATCGCTAAAGACTGTGTCAAAATACTCTTGATTAAGCTCACTTGTGGACATTATGTAATGCTTAGCTGTATGGTCGA
>JAFTIV010000119.1 GCA_017456685.1 Clostridia bacterium
GAGGCGGTCTTATCCTCTGCCGCGAGGAGCTTGCAAAGGCTATTGACAAGGCTATATTCCCCGGTACTCAGGGCGGTCCTCTTATGCACATTATCGCATCCAAGGCGGTTTGCTTTGGCGAGGCACTCACTCCCGAATTCAAGGCTTACCAGACACAAATTGTAAAGAATGCCAAGGCGCTTGCCAACACTCTTCTTAGCGAGGGCTTCGACCTTGTTTCTGGCGGTACGGACAACCACCTTATGCTTCTTGACCTTCGCCCCTTTGGAATTACAGGTAAGGAGCTTGAAAAGCGTCTTGACGAGTGCTATATCACAGTTAACAAGAACGCAATTCCTAACGACCCTGAGAAGCCATTTGTTACAAGCGGTGTAAGAATTGGTACTCCTGCAGTTACCTCAAGAGGTCTTGTTGAGGAGGATATGGTTACTCTCGGTAAGCTTATTAAGCTTTGCGCTACTGAGTTTGAGGAAAAGGCAGACTACATTCGCGCTGAGGTTACCAGAATCTGCGAAAAGTATCCTATTTACGACTAATTAAAATGAAGGCGGAATACAACACACGACAGCGCGCGATTATTCTTGATTTTTTGAAGGAAAACAGCGCGCATGTCAGTGCAAGAGATATAGTCGCTCATCTCAAGGAGCAGGGAGTGTGTGTCGGCACGGCAACGGTTTACCGCACTCTTGATAGGCTTTGCGAGCAGGGAGTGGTTAGAAAATTCATAATTGATGAGCGTAGTGGTGCGTGCTATCAGTACGCAGAGGGCGCTGAGTGCAACGAGCATTTTCACCTAAAATGCGTATCCTGTGGCGCGCTTATTCATGTCGATTGTGGGTTTGTTGCGGAGATGGAAAAGCATTTTCTTTGCGACCACGGCTTTACTGTGAGCTCGGGAAGAACTGTAATTTACGGTGTTTGCTCCTCTTGCTCAAAAATTGATGCTCCAAGCGGTACAAATCACCATTGCTGCAAGGGGCACGAGCACTAATTTATATAAATTTGAAAAAAATTTCATTTTCCTATTGATTTTTCAATTCGTTTGTGCTAAAATATCATTCACGCAAACGGATTTTATCACACAAAGGAGGTTAACGAAATGACACCTACACCTATAAGCTATATACTTGGCGGAATTTTAATCGCGATTTCATTATTTCTCGTTATAGCTGTTCTTCTCCAGAGCAGTAAATCAAAGGGAATCTCAGGAACAATTGCTGGTGGCGCTGAAACATTTTTTGGCAAGAACAAGGGCAAGTCAATCGACAAGAAGCTTACTCTTTTAACTGTCATCGTAAGTATTGTATTCGTCGCTCTCGTTTTGGTTGTTTATGTCAGCCAATTCGACCCACACTACGATGCAAATACAGCAATTTTGAAATACTTTGGTATTTTCTAATAGCGAGCAAGGCCGCCAAGCATTTGGCGGCTTTCTTTTTGCAAAATAAATTAGTGTTAGTGTAAAAATTACACACACTAAAAAAAGAGGCGCTACACGCGCCTACATTAGTATAAAATCACGGATTTCTTTTTGACGACTTTTTCTTTCAAAGACAAAAGCGCAGAAAATGACTAAGGAACTTAAGGAACAGATTTTAGAAATTATTTCCTCGCCTATCTACACTCCGCTTGGTGCCGAGGAGCTTTTTGAGCTTGTATGTGGCAATAGCGAGGGCAAGGTTAAGGAATTTTTCAAGACTCTTTGCGAAATGGAGCAGAGCTTTGAGATTTTTGTTTCAAAAAAGGGCAAAATCACTCTGCCCGAAAAGGGACTCTTTGTAAGAGGCACCTATAGCGCGTCCTCTCACGGAAGGTTCGGCTTTGTTTCAAGCGACGAGGGTGAGTTTTTCGTGCCCCCTGCCCTAACCTGCGGTGTTATGAACGGTGACAGGGTTGTGGCTAAGCGCGTAAGCGCGCGCTCGAAATTTTATGGTAAGGGCAACGAGGTTGAAATTGTCGCAGTTAGCGAGCGTGCTGTTGTTGAATTCACAGGAGAATTTGAGGGCTTTTCAAGTAAGGGCAAGCTCTTTGGCGAGGTGCGTCCCGACAACGAAAGGCTCGACTTTGTGGCTACGATTGTAGGTAGCTCTGTAACCGCGCAGACGGGCGACAAGGTCGTTTGCAAAATTACCAAGTACCCTCTTTACGATGGCGACAGAATTTGTGTTAAGGTTATAGAATGCCTTGGCAGGCACACCTCAAGGGAGGCGAATTATCGCGCCATTTTGCGCGAGCACGCAATCCCACCATACTTTGATGATGTTGTTCTAAACGAGGCAGAGGTGCGCTCAAACGAGCCGATATGTGTCGATAATCGCGTGGATTTGCGTGACAAATGCATATTCACAATTGACAGCGAAAGCGCCAAGGACCTTGATGATGCAATTTCGATAGAAAAGACGGAAAACGGCTATATTTTAGGCGTTCATATCGCTGATGTGTCACACTATGTGCGTGAGGGCTCGCTTCTTGACAAGGAAGCCATGTCGCGTGGAACAAGCGTTTATTTCACGGACAAGGTTGTGCCTATGCTTCCGCCCGCGCTTTCAAATGGCGCTTGCTCCTTGAACGCAGGCGTTGACAGGTATGCTCTTTCTGCTATTATCACTCTTGATATGGCAGGTAATATAAAGGACACAAGGCTTTGCCAAAGCATTATTCGCTCTAAGGCACGCGGTGTTTATAGCGAGCTTAATGATATA
This sequence comes from Clostridia bacterium, assembly GCA_017456685.1. Classification (GTDB taxonomy): domain Bacteria; phylum Bacillota; class Clostridia; order Oscillospirales; family CAG-272; genus RGIG2000. Next base: position 2,703 of record JAFTIV010000119.1, read on the forward strand.
ATTGCAAACGGCAATGCAAGCGAGTTTTACTCAAAATACGCACACATCCTCGGTGATTTTGGAATAATGCTTGAGCTTTATGGCATTTTGGCTAAGCGCGCGCAGGATGCGGGCGCTATGGAGCTTGAGAGTGACGAGGCGCATATAATTTTAAACGATGAGGGTCACCCTATAAGCGTCGAAAGACGCGAGCGTGGCGAGAGCGAGAGGCTCATTGAGCAATTTATGCTCTGCGCAAATCGCGCGGTTGCAGAATTCTTGCACAAGCACTCTCTACCCTGTATTTATCGTGTGCACGAAAGTCCTGACCCCGAAAAGATTAGAGCCTTCTCCGTTTTTGCAAGCAATCTTGGAGTTGACACCTCTTCAATTCGCGATTGTGAGAATGTAACACCCAAGTCACTATCTCTCGTGCTTGAAAGTGCAAGAGAGCTTGGCAAGGCGGAGGCGGTCTCGGGCGTGCTTTTGCGCTCGCTTATGAAGGCAAAATACCTTAGCGAGCCTAAGGGGCATTTTGGTCTTGCAACCAAGCTTTATTGTCACTTCACCTCACCTATTAGACGCTATCCCGACCTTGGCGTGCACAGAATTGTAAAGGCATATTTAAATGGCGAGACCGACAAGGCGAGCATCTCAAGGCTCAGCAAATATGCCGAGAAAAACGCCACAGAGTCGAGCCAAAATGAGCTTCGCGCCCTTTACGCAGAGCGAGAAATTGACGAGCTTTACAAGACGATTTATATGGGAGATTTCATTGGCGAGGAGATGGATGCAACCATTTGCTCCGTGACCTCGTTTGGCTTCTTTGCAAGGTGTGACAACCTTTGCGAGGGCTTAGTTCCCCTTGAGTCCCTTGGCTCTCCCTTCTACTTTGACGAGGCGAGCTTAACTCTTTCCTCGGGCAAGCGCACCTTCGCGCTTGGACAAAGGGTTAAAATTCGCGTAAAGGAAGCGAACATTATCACAAGGCGCGTAACCTTCTCTCTTGTTAGCGCCGACGAGGCGGACAATATGCCCTTTCATCCTATCGAGGTCAAAAGGAGTAGCAAGGAAAAGCAAAGGAAAAAGGGGTCTGTAAGGTCAAAGAAGCAGAGCTACAGAAGCAATTCCCGTGGCATCTCAAGAGGCAAGCGCAAAAAGGGGCGTCGCTGAAATTTTATATAAAATTTAATTGATGCCTAAATTTTGGCGAGCCTTTTCGTTGAATTTTTCATCATTTTTATCAATTTTTACAAAAATCGCACGCTCGAGTGTGCGATTTTATTTTATTTTTAATAAATATAGATTTTTTTCAAAAATATATTCCATTTTTATAAAAATTATGTTATACTTATTTTGTACGGACTAATCGTGCACCACATTCATTTGATTATTATTATTTTATGGAGGTACTTTAAATGAGTACAAAGAAGTATGTTTACCTCTTTAAAGAGGGCGACGCAAAAATGAGAGAAATTCTCGGCGGTAAGGGTGCTAACCTTGCTGAAATGACCAAGATTGGTCTTCCTGTTCCTCAGGGCTTCACTATTTCAACTGAGGCTTGTACACAATACTACGAGGACGGCAGACAAATCAACGAGGAAATCCAAGCGCAAATCATGGAGTACATCGTAAAGATGGAAGAAATCACCGGCAAGAAGTTCGGTGATAAGGAGAACCCGCTTCTCGTTTCCGTTCGTTCAGGTGCAAGAGCTTCTATGCCTGGTATGATGGACACCATCCTTAACCTCGGTCTTAACGAAGAGGTTGTTAATGTAATCGCAGAAAAGTCTGGCAATGCTCGTTGGGCTTGGGACTGCTACAGAAGATTTATCCAAATGTACTCCGACGTAGTTATGGAGGTTGGTAAGAAGTACTTTGAGGAGCTCATCGACAAGATGAAGGAGGAGAAGGGAGTTACTCTCGATGTAGAGC
>JAFTIV010000120.1 GCA_017456685.1 Clostridia bacterium
AAATCCACAAAACAAAAGCAAAAAAGAAAGAAAATATTCTACAAGCCTTCTCTGCTCGCTCTTGTTCAAAAAGGATTACAAATATGCACTTAAAAATTCGTCCGCCATCAAGAGTTGAGGCAGGATATAAATTCATAAGGGCAAGCGACAAATTACATACGCAAAAAAAGAAAACCGCCTCAGGGATTTTGATAAATGGAAATGAGATAATTACACATAAAAGATTCAACACCACTCCACCTGCACAAACGGCGAGCTCTCTTTTATAAGATGAAGAGGAGCAATCATAAAGAAGCCTTAACTGAAAAGGCCCAACTCTTACTCTTTTCATTTTCACTCCGTTTATTTTAGCAAAAATCAAGTGTCCTACCTCGTGTATGAGATAGCACAAAATCAAAATAACAGGATGCGGTGATGACGATATGCTCATCATCGTAAAAAACAACGCAAGAAAGCCAAACCTTTCCGTCAATCTATCCATTTTTTTAACCTTGATTTTCTATTGAATAAGTATTTTTCGCTTCAAGCTCTATTATTTCAAAGATAATATTATCAACCTCTTTCGGCTCCTCTTCTCTTGGAATTTCTCTCATGCCTTGAACAAGCAAAAGCATTCCAAGTGTACACATTACAAACACAAGCATTAAGCATTCAACTGCTATACGAATCCTTTTTTTAAAAATGCTTGAGCTACTTTTTTCTTTCTTCAAATAGATAATCCTCATAAGTCCTCTCAAAATCGAAAATACATAGTAAATTATATTGATTTTCGAAAAAATCTATGATAAAATACAAGCAGGACTTTAAAAAAGAGGTTTTTATATGACTAATCAACCTATTGCTGATAAGCTTCGTCCGACCACCTTTGATGAAATTTTTGGACAAGCTCATCTTATTTCCAAAAATGGTATAATTCGTAGAATGGTAGATGCGGGACGAATTACGAATATGATCTTTTTCGGGCCTCCTGGCACCGGAAAAACAACTGTTGCAAACATTATCGCAAAGAACTCTGGAATGGAGCTTTTTCGCCTTAATGCAACTACTGCTTCTTTAGCTGATGTAAAGGAGGTAATTGCTCAATCAAGCTCGATTTTCTCATCCAAGGGAATACTATTGTATCTTGATGAAATTCAATACTTTAACAAAAAGCAGCAGCAATCACTTCTTGAATATATTGAGGACGGCAGAGTTACTCTTATTGCTTCTACTACTGAAAATCCTTACTTTTACATATATGATGCGCTTCTTTCAAGATGCTCTGTTTTTGAGTTCAAAAGAGTTGATGCAAAGGAAATTGTCCCCGCACTTAAAAGGGCTATTGATGTAATGAATGAAGAAAACAAGCTCAGTAAGGAATATGAGGAAGAGGCTCTTGAATTTTTAGCATCCTGCGCAGGTGGAGATGTTCGTCACGCGCTCACGCTTTTGGAAGGCGCTTATATTACAAGCGAGAAAAAAATCACAAGAGAAATTGCTCAAGGCTTTATTCCTTCAGTTGCCGCAAGCGCGTTTGATAGAAACGACGATGTTCATTATAATTTGCTATCAGGCTTACAAAAATCTATTCGAGGCTCTGACCCAAATGCCGCCGTGTTTTATCTTGCTAAGCTCCTTGAGGGCGGAGACATAATTTCCGCTTGCAGAAGACTTCAGGTAATTGCATCCGAGGACATTGGACTTGCTTACCCCCAAGCGGCACAAATAACCTATGCCTTATGCTGTAGTGCGCGCGAGCTTGGCTTGCCAGAGGCAAGAATTCCTCTTGCCAACTGTGCTATCATGCTTGCAACTGCTCCAAAATCAAATACTGCTTATGAGGCAATAAACTCGGCAAGCGCTGATGTACGTGCCGGCAAAGGAAACACCATACCTGTTCATTTACAAGCTCCTTTATTTAAGGGATACAAATACCCTCACTCATATCCACACGATTGGGTTGACCAACAATATTTGCCAGATGATATAAAAAACGCAAGATATTATGTATTCGGTGATAACAAAACCGAACAAGCAGCCAAGTCTTACTGGGAAGGCATAAAGAAAAAATAAAAAACACCCCCGAATAGCGTGATGCTCTTAACGGAGTATCACGCAGTCAAATCCGTCTTCGACGGGTGAAATCCACCGTTGGTGGATGAAATCGCTTTCGCGATGAAATCCTGCTTCTCAGGGGTATATGACAGACGGATTTGATTTCATCCAAGGCAACGCCTTGGATTTCATCTGAGTAAGGCGAAGATTTCATCGTAGCATAGCCACGATTTCATTCAACCAACAGAAAAAGAGAGGACATTTCGGCTACTAACCGATTTGTTCTCTCTTTCTGCTTGTGATATGGGTTTGGGCTTAGCCCATTTGCGTTTGACCAGTCAAATGCGATGCTTGCATTTTTATCAAAACGAAAATTCTTCGCTAAGAACATCACCTCCGAATAAAATCGGGGGTGTTTCTTTTATGAAATTTTTATTTGCTTAAGCTCGGCGCTATCAATATATTTAGCTTTTATCTCCATAGCAGTCCTCATGTGAGGCTGAGTCATATGAACCTGCTGGCATTCCTTATCCTGCCATTCTTCAAACAAAACAAGCCTTGTTTCGTCCTCCACGGAATTGTAATATTCATATTTCAAGCAACCGTTTTCGGCTCTAATTGATGATAAAACTCCGCTTTTTTCAAGCTCTTTAACAAATTCCTCTCTTGCGAGAGCGCTTTTAGCCTTATAGATAACGCATATTGTAAATTTTTCCATATTGAACCTCACGCCTGTCCATAATATTCTTGAGTATAGCGCACAGTTTCCATTGCATCCTTGCAATATTTATCGGCATTTATCATTTTAGAATACTCCTCGGTCAATACCGCGCCACCTACAACTATTTTTATTGTTGGGTCATAGGACTTAAGAAGCTTTATTGTTTCCTCCATAGAAGGAATAGTTGTAGTCATAAGTGCCGAAAGTCCAACGAGCTTTATTCCCGTTTGCTTTACAGCCTCAAGCACGCGCTCTGGCCCTACATTCTTGCCTAAATCATAGACCCTGTAGCCATAATTTTGCAATATGACCTTAACAATATTCTTTCCTATATCGTGAATATCACCCTTTACGGTTGCAATTATAAAGCCACCCTTACTAACCTCATTGGAGGATGGTATTTTTTCTCTTACAACATCAAAAGCAACATTTGCTGTCTCCGCGCTCATAAGGAGCTGTGGGAGAAACGATATTCCCTTCTCATAGTCATCTCCTACTCTATCAAGTGCGGGAATTATATGGTGATTAACTATTTCAAGGGGGGCTGTGTCGCTAATTAAGAAGCTTGTAATAGCTCTCGCTTCATTTTTCAAGCCCTTTATAATTGCTTTTTCAAGCGTCATATCAGTGTCTTGCGTTGCAGATACGGAAGGCTTTGCCTCGGTCGAAGCGAAAGCGATATACTCTTGGCACACCTCATCAATTCCCATAAGTGCATTGTAGGAATAATAGGTTTTCATCATTTCGTTGGAATATGGGTTCATTATAACAGCGTCCAAGCCGTTTTGAAGGGCCAGGGCGAAGAAAGTAGAGTTAACAAAATCTCTATTAGGCAATCCAAAGGAAATATTTGATATTCCAAGAGATACCTTTACACCAAGCTCATTCTTAATCATTCTCATCGCTTCCAAGGTGATTTGTGGAGCGCTCGAATCAGAGCTTACAGTTAAGCACAACGGGTCAACTATTATATCCTTTTTATCGATTCCGTATTCTCGTGCTCTTTCAACTATTCTTCTCGCTATATCACATCTTCCTTTAGCGGTTGCCGGAATTCCATCCTCATCAAGTGTAAGCGCAATTACAACTCCACCATATTTAGCGACAAGGGGTAGGACGCTTTCCATACTTTCGGCCTTTCCGTTTACAGAATTGACAAGTGGCTTTCCGTTATAGATACGCATAGCCGCCTCAAGCGCATGTGTATTAGAGGTATCAAGCTGAAGAGGCAATGCAGTCACAGCCTGAAGCTCCTTAACAACGCTTACAAGCATTGCTTTCTCGTCAATTTCTGGCAAACCGACATTGACATCAAGCATATCTGCTTTTTTCTCCTCTTGCCCTATAGCCTCACTTATAAGATACGATATATTATTCTCTCTTAGTGCTTGCTTTAGCTTTGATTTTCCTGTAGGATTTATTCTCTCTCCTATAAGAACTACTTTTTCACCAAAGGTACAAGCCTTAGAATACGATGAGGCTACCGTTATCTCCTTTTTTTGAACAGGCTTAGGCGCCTTGTCCCTTAAGGCATCAACAACAGCTCTTATGTATGTAGGCGTAGTTCCACAACAGCCACCAAGAACTCTTGCGCCCATATTGGCAATTTCAAGCATATTCTCAAGAAATTTCTCAGGAGTGCTTTCAAAGCAGGTCCTTCCCTCGTGAACGCAAGGCATTCCTGCATTTGGGTTTACAATTACAGGCACACTTGCACGCTCAACGAGTCTTGGTACAAAAGCCTTAAGCTTATCAGCACCAAGCGAGCAATTAACTCCAAGCGCGCTAACTCCAAGTCCCTCAAGCATTGCAACCATTGCATCAATATCACAGCCCGTCATCGTCTTGCCCTTTTCGTCAAGAACAAAGGTGGCAAAAATTGGGAGACTTGAGTTTTCCTTAGCTGCAAGAATTGCTGCCTTAAGCTCATATGGGTCATTCATTGTTTCGATAATTATAAGGTCACATTTGTCCTGTCCAGCTTTCACAACCTGAGCAAATGCATCAACGGCATCCTCAAAGTTAAGCTCACCAAGAGGCTTCAAAAGCTTTCCTGTTGGTCCTATATCGAGAGCAACATATTGCTCAGGGGCGAAAATTGCGTTTTTCGCATTTTTTATTGCCGACTTAATAATTTCCTCATAATTTTTAATCTTGAGTGGATTTGCGCCAAAGGTGTTCGTGGTTATCACATTAGCGCCAGCCTCAAAATAAGCACGATGAATAGAGGTTATTATATCTGCGTGAGTAAGATTCCATTCCTCAGGAAGCTCTCCCATTGCAAGACCCTTTTCCTGCAAAAGAGTTCCCATTCCTCCATCAAAAAAGAGGTATGAGCTATTTAATTTAGATAAAACATCCATTATTTTATTCCTATTATGGCGGTTACTGACTTTGATGGTTGCATTAAAAGCGAATCGCCAAGTATTATTCCTATTTTTCTTTCTGCATCAAGAGCCTTTAAAATATCAGGCTGAATTTCAAGTGAAAGATCACCATATCCAGGTGAAAAACGCCTTGTAGCCTTTGCTCTTCCTACTAAGGTTTCATCAACATAATTGCAGAATGATTCAATAAGAGCTGAGCCTACCGCGTGACACACAGTTGCTTTAGACTGAATGAACCTTGAATATCTTTCGATCATTCTATCAAGCTCAATTCCTAATGTTGCTGCAAAAATATATGCTTTTTTACATCTTTTTAGATTCACAGTAAGGCTGTGACTTTTTATCTCCATAAAGTCGAATTTAACGACATCATCATTTAAAAGCTCAACATTTGTTTCTATATATACAGCCCTTGGTGATACAATTTTATATACATCCTTAAGGCATTCGTCAATAAGTACATCGGCTTCCGGCGTTGTCTTAGAGGCTTTAAGATATCTTAATACCTCTTTTCTTTGGATAACAAGGTCAAGGGGATTGACCATATACATGGTACGAATTTCGGTCACTTTAGTATCTCCGATATATTTTCTTGGATTTTTTTAGCGATTTCAGGCTTATTCATCGAATATACATGAACAGCATTTATTCCATTTGCATATAAATCAATTATTTGCTCCGTTGCATATGCTATTCCAGCCTGAGCCATAACCTCGGGATTATAGCCATATCTGTCAACAATCGACTTAAAGCGTTGTGGCAAATATGTACCCGAAAGTGATAGTATTCGCTTGATTTGATTTGCGTTTGTAACAGGCATAATTCCTGCGACAACAGGAACGGATATGCCCGCCTCTCTAATTTTGTACAAATAATTATAAAGTATGTTATTGTCAAAAAACATTTGAGTTGTTAAAAACTCGCAGCCTGCATCAACCTTTATTTTAAGATTCTTGATATCCTCTTGTTGATTTGATGATTCAGGATGAATTTCGGGATAGCATGCACCTCCTATGCAAAAATCACCAAAGCGCTTAATATCCTCAACGAGCTCACTCGCATACTTGTAATCAAATTTTAGTTTATCCTTGTTTTATGGGGTTATATCTCCTCTTAACGCAAGAATATTCTCTATTCCTCTTTCCTTTAGTCCACAAAGTCTTGAATTTATATCATCCTTTGTAGAATTTATGCAGGTAAGATGCGCAATGGATTCAACGCCAAAATCCTTTTTTATGTTTTCGGCAAGAGCTCCTGTAAACTCGCTTGTGCCACCGCCAGCGCCATATGTAACACTCATAAACGAGGGCTTAAGAGTAGCTATTTGCTCAGTCGCATTTTTTACACTTTCAAAGCTACCACTCGTCTTAGGCGGAAAAACCTCAAACGATAGCGCGGGCTTGTCTGCCTTTATTATATCAATTATTTTCATTATAATACCTCAATGACATATTTTATATAATTAAGGTTAATGCCAATTTATTAGATACAGGCAGACAATCTGCCTGTATCCACTGTTGTTATTCTCCCTCTACAACATCGACCCACTTCATAAGTAGCTCTGTTTCGTGAGGATTTTTCTTTACAGTTTGAGATGCAGCAACTATAGGGAACCATCTTTGAACATATTTCTTTGTTGTTCCACTTTTTTGACAGAACAAATCAAGATACTTTTCAGCAAGCTCGGTCTTTCCCTCAAGGCAGAAGGTCAAGTAAGTTCTTGATATATCAGCAGAAGCATTTCCTTGCGTTACATGCGCCCAGTCGGTTATATATATCTCTTTGTCCTTGGTAACAATAACACGCGATGGCTTAAGATCTCCATGGCATACCTTATAGTGCTTAGGCATTGAAAACAACCTTGTATGAAGGTCGTATTTCAAGGTTTCATCAAGCTCCGACATTGAAATTTTTGCTGACATTTTATCCTTTAGCTTTTTAAGTCCTGGAGCCCTTACTGTATGAATGGACATTTGTATATCAACAAACATTTCTAAATATTCGTCTATTCTTTCAGGATTTTTGTCCATAAGCGCCTGAATACTATCGCCCTCTACATACTCTGTGATTATAGTATAGCTTCCCTCGCTTGTCGTTACCTCAAGCATTTTAGGAATTTTTATATTAGTCTCTTCTATAAGAGCATGATTTAATGCTTGTGAAAGGACATCTACCTTTGAATTCTCGTCAAAGGTTTTTATCCACTTATTACCATCTCTATAGGTTCTTTTAGATTTTTTTGATGCTACAACATTTTCAAGCTTCATACAAATTCCTCCTTAAACCCTATCGCTTTTTCCATAATAAGCATTAAGATACATTTGCTTTATTTCAGCCATCAACGGATATCTTGGATTTGCTCCTGTGCATTGGTCATCAAATGCCTGCTCTGTCATTTCGTCAAGGCTATCAAGGAACACCTTTTCATCTACTCCATAATCCTTGATTGAGGCTTTGATTCCAACCCTTTCCTTGAGCTCATTGATAGCCTTTATGAGGCCCTCAAGCTTTTGCTCGTCATTATCACCCTTAATGCCAAGATAATCAGCAATTTCCGCATATCTTTCAAGGCAATGAGGATGGTCATATTGAGAGAATGTGCCCATTTTTGTAGGAGCTTCGCTTGCGTTAAAGCGAATCACCTGTTCAATAAGCAACGCATTTGCAACTCCATGTGGAAGATGATGGAATGAGCCAAGCTTATGAGCCATCGAGTGACAAACACCCAAGAACGCATTTGCAAAGGCAATTCCTGCCATAGTTGCGGCATTAGCCATTTTTTCTCTTGCCTCTCTATCTGTCTGTCCATCATTATATGCCCTTGGCAAGTATTCAAATACCATTTTAAGAGAACGAAGAGCTACTGCATCGGTATAATCGGTTGCCATAATAGATGCATAAGCCTCAAGCGCATGAGTTACAGCATCAATTCCAGAGGCAGCAGTTAAGCTCTTTGGCGCGCTCATATGGAAATCAGTATCAACAATAGCCATATTTGGAAGAAGCTCATAATCAGCAAGAGGATACTTCAAGCCGTTGCTCTCATCTGTAATAACCGCAAATGGTGTAACCTCACTACCAGTTCCTGCAGATGTTGGAATGGCAACAAAATATGCTTTTTCACCCATCTTAGGGAAGGCATATATACGCTTTCTTATATCGCTAAAGCGAAGTGCCATATCCTCAAAGCTAACCTCTGGATGCTCATATCGCACCCACATTATGTTTGCAGCATCCATTGCCGAGCCACCACCAAATGCGATTCTAACCTCTGGTGAAAAGGCTCTCATTTGCTCCGCGCCTGCTCTCGCACAAGCAAGTGTTGGGTCAGGCTCTACACTATGAAAAGATGCATATTGAATATCAAGTGATTTTAATTTGTCTGTGATAGGCTTAATATATCCGTTTTCAAACAAGAAATTATCCGTTACTATGAATGCTCTCTTCTTGTTCAATTCGGTCTTTAATTCGCCAAGAGCAAGGTCAAGACAGCCTTGCTTAATATATATTTTCTCAGGAGTTTTAAACCAAAGCATATTTTCTCTCCTCATTGCTACCGTTTTAATATTCAAAAGATGCTTTACACCTACATTTTCCGAAACAGAGTTCCCGCCCCAGGTGCCACAACCAAGCGTGAGCGAGGGCGCAAGGCGGAAATTATAAACATCACCAACTCCACCATGAGATGACGGAGTATTTACAAGAATTCTGCAGGTTTTCATTTTGTCTTTAAATGCATTTAGCTTATCTTGTGCCTTAAACTCATCAAGATAAATAGATGAGGTGTGTCCAAGTCCACCATCCTCTATAAGCTGATATGCCATCTCAAGCGCTTCATCAAAGGTTTTTGCCCTATACATTGCAAGAATTGGTGAAAGCTTTTCGTGCGCAAATTCCTCGCTCAAATCGGTTTTTACGACCTCTCCTATAAGAACCTTTGTTTTTGGATCAACCTCAACGCCTGCCAATGATGCAATCTTATGCGCGCTTTGACCAACTATTTTTGCGTTTAATGCGCTATTTATAATTATTGTTTTTCTAACCTTTTCAGTTTCTTCCTCTGTCAAGAAATAGCATCCGCGTCTTTCGAACTCAGCCCTTGCCTCGTCATACACCTTGTCAAGCACGATAACCGCCTGTTCAGAGGCGCATATCATTCCGTTATCAAAGGTCTTGGAATGAATTATGGAGTTAACAGCCAAAAGGATATTTGCACTTTCATCTATTATTGCGGGGGTGTTTCCTGCTCCTACTCCAAGTGCTGGCTTTCCGCTTGAATAAGCAGCCTTAACCATACCAGGACCACATGTTGCTAAGATAATATCAGCAGTGCTCATCAAAAGATTTGTAAGCTCAAGGCTCGGCGCTTCTATCCAAGAAATAATATTTTCAGGAGCACCCGCCTTAACTGCCGCATCAAGCACGATTTTAGTTGCTGCAATTGTGCTTTTCTTTGCTCTTGGGTGAGGGCTAATAATTATACCATTTCTTGTTTTGAGCGCGATGAGCGTTTTAAATATAGCGGTTGAGGTAGGATTTGTTGTTGGTATTACAGCGCCGACAACGCCAACAGGACAAGCAATCTTTTGCATTCCACCAGCTACATCCTCTTCAATTACTCCGCAAGTTTTTTCGTCCTTGTATTTGTTATATACATATTCACTTGCAAGATGGTTTTTTATAACCTTGTCCTCTACAACACCCATGCCGGTTTCTTCGACCGCAAGCTTTGCAAGCTCTATTCTCGCTCTATTTGCTGCCATAGCTGCAGCGGCAAAAATCTTATCAACCTGCTCTTGAGTGTATCCTGCAAATTTTTCTTGAGCGCTTTTTACACATTTAAATGCTATTTCAAAGCTTTCTACGCTATCAATTGTTTGATATTCTTTCATAGTATTCCTCTTGAAAATTTATTTTTTAATATTGTATTAGATTTTATATATAATGTTCATAAGCTATTACTTTCAAATCTTATTACTTAAGAAATCCGCTGACTATTTGCTCCTCTGCCTCTTGCTCTGTAAGGCCAAGGGTCATAAGCTTTATAATCTGCTCTCCCGCAATTTTTCCAATAGCTGCCTCATGAATTAAGGCGGCATCTATATGATTGGCAGTAATTTCAGGAATTGCAACCACGGTTGCATTATCCATAATAATCGCATCGCACTCGGTATGACCTGTGCATTTATTATTTCCGTTTATAACCGATTTGAAAATTTGTCTTGAGCTATCCTTTGCAACGGAGCGAGAGATAATATTTGCTCCCGAATCCTCGCCGTTCAAATCAACGGTAAACTCTGTTTTTGCAAATTGTGAACCATGAGTCATAAGCTTTTCCTTGACCACAATTTTTGCGCCCTTGGCAAGCTTAGCTGTTGTTACACGATCAGTGGAGTCAACTCCCTTTATTTGAGTTGTTTCCATCTCAAGATAGCCATTCTCGTCAATCTCAATTATAGTTGTAGGGTTCATAATATTTTCACCATTGCCGTCACCCTCGCCATAATGGCGCTCAACATACTTAACCTTAGCGCCCTTTCCTACATGGAAGGAGTGAATTCCATCGTGCTGTGACTTGTCGTCTCCGGTATTATGAATACCACAGCCTGCGACGATTACAACATCGGCATCCTCACCTATATAAAAATCATTATATACAAGCTCGGTTAGTCCACTTTGACTTATAATAACAGGAATATGAACGCTCTCTCCCTTAGTATTTGGCTTAATTATAATATCAATTCCGCTTTTATCCGTTTTTGTAATTATATCTATATTAGCAGTTGTGCTTCTTCCGCCGAGCACTCCGTTTGCTCTTATGTTATATGCTCCCTCTGGGATCTTATGAAGGTCTGCTATTTTTTCAAGTAGATTTTTTTGAATGTTATCCATAGCGTCCTCCTTAGTTTTTATCCGTCAAGGTCTTGCAGGTTGTAGCAGTTTTGCCAAGAAGTGCAGGCAAAATATCGTCCTTTGGTCCATACTGCTTAACTTGTCCATCTGCAACAACAACAATCTTGTCGGCAATATTCAAAATTCGTTCTTGATGAGAAATAATTAAAATCGAGCCATTTGTCTTTTTATGCATTTTTTCAAACACCTGAATAAGGTTATTAAAGCTCCAAAGATCAATTCCCGCCTCTGGCTCATCAAATATAGAAAGCTTAGTTTCTCTTGCGTTTATCATCGCAATTTCAATTCTTTTAAGCTCTCCACCAGAAAGTGAAGCATTTACCTCTCGGTCAATGTAATCTCTTGCACAAAGACCAACCTCCGAAAGATATGTGCAAGCATCGCCAACTGTAATTTTTCTTCCTGCCGCAAGAGTGATAAGATCCTTTACCGTCAAGCCCTTAAATCTTACAGGCTGTTGAAATGCAAAGCTAATGCCCAGCCTTGCT
>JAFTIV010000121.1 GCA_017456685.1 Clostridia bacterium
ATTTGCTTCATTGCATCTGGGATTTTATCATGTGGGATTTCTCTTGTTGTTTTTACGGGTGCTAAGCATGCGCTACGGCTCTTTATTTTTACGGTTGAGGTAAGTATCATTTTACACCTCCGTAGCCGTTAGGCTTATTTTATTTGCGCCCTCTATTTGCGAAAGCATATCCTCATCAAGCGTGATAAAGTGCATTTGAGATGGCGTAATTTGCGTTTTATTCACACAGTATATAAGCTTTTCGTCAACCCTTAGCTCAATCGTCGCATTTTTCATAGGTCTTGAGCTTCTGTAATAAAGAAGAACTGAGCGAATTTTTTCATTCATCGGGAAGGCGAATTTATGGGGTACTGTGTATTTTATTTCAGCATTATGCTCAAGCGCTAAGACCTTTTCCTTTTTTGGGTTTTTTCCAAGAAGATAGCCAGCAACGCTCTTTCCTGCGGTTATAGACTCAGTTGTAATATAGTCAACAAGGTCGTGAATGTGTAGAGCATTTCCGCAAACAAATATGCCCTCAATATCCGTTTCGAAATATTGATTCACACACACTCCCCCTGTTTCTCTATCAAGCTCCATACCAAGCTCCATACCTAAAGTCATATCAGGGATAAGTCCAAGAGATAAAACAAGGGTGTCGCACTTTACAAGCTCCTCTGTGCCTTCAATCACGCGAAAATCGTCATCAACGCTTGAAATGAGCACCCCCTCAACTCTTTCCTTGCCAAGGATTTTAGTAATTGTCTTTTTAGTATGAAATGGAATATCAAAGTCATAAAGGCATTCCTTAAGGTTCTTTAAAGAGCCCGTCGGGTATGCTTTTCTTTCATATGCGCCAAGCACCTTAGCGCCCTCAAGAGCAAGCCTACGAGCGCACACAAAGCCTATATCTCCAGAGCCAAAGAGCACAACTCTTTTTCCAGGAAGATAGCCATCTGTGTTTATAAAGCGCTGTACTGTGCCTGCCGAGAAAACACCCGCAGGACGCGTTCCTGCTATTCTAAGCGAGCCATGAGAAAGCTCACGACAGCCCATTGCAAGAATTATCGCCCTTGCATTTACCCTTGTAATGCCAAGAGCCGAGGAAACGAAGGTAATCTCCTTTTCCTTTGTTATTGATAGCACTGTTGAGCCTGTTAGGTATGGTATTCCAAGCTCCTTTACCTGATTTATAAAATGCTCTGCATACTCCGTGCCTGTTACGCTTTTGGCGATGCTATACTCTCCAAAGCCGTCGTGCACGCACTGGTTCAGGACTCCACCAAGCTCACTCTCGCGCTCAATTATCAACACATCCTCGGGCAAAATTCCCGCATTAACTGCACCTATTGCCGAAGCAAGCCCCGCCGGTCCTGCACCTATTATTACAAGTTGTTTTTCCATTTAAGCCTCACTTCGTTTTACCATACAGTATCTTCGAGTTCTTGGTGAATTTGCGAATTTCCGAAAGCGGTATATCAAGCTCCCTTGAAATTATATCAGCAACCCTTGTACGGCAAAAGCCACCCTGACATCTACCCATTCCTGAGCGAGTGCGACGCTTTACCATATCAACCGTATGGGCTGGTATGGGGCGATGAATTGCGTTTAAAATATCGCCCTCCGTGATGTTCTCGCATCTGCATATCATTTTTGCATATGCTGGATTTTTTTCGATTGCCTCTGCCCTTTCCTCGTTTGTCATATCGCAAAATAGCTTATAGTTTCCTGTCCTCGAGCGGGTTTTGATATAATTCTTTCTTTTCTTCATCTTAAGACCGCATTTTTTGAGAATTTCAACTACATACTCGCCGATAGCAGGTGATGAGGCAAGCCCAGGGGATTCAATTCCTGCGACATGAATTAAGCCGTCAATTTTGCTTGAGGGCTGAATATAGAAGTCTCCACTCGAGGGAGTTGGTCTAACACCCGCAAACGAGGTAATATTAGCCTTTAGGTTAATGTCTGGAGTGATGAGCCTTGCACCCTCAGCAATCTCATCAAGCCCCTCATAGGTAACGCTTGTGTCGCTCTTTTCCTCGACAATATTTGCGTTTGGCCCTACTATTATATTTCCGTCAGCGGTTGGGGAAACCAAAATTCCCTTTCCCTTTTCGCTCGGGGTAACAAACAAGGTCCTTGAGGCTATAAAGGATTCCGCCTTATCAAGAAGCATATATTCTCCGCGCCTTGGAATGATTTCAAAGGGTAGCGGGTCGCCTGCAAGGCTTGCAACCTCATCACAATAAAGCCCTGCACAATTAAGAACATATTTACCTTTAATTGTTTTTTCTCCTGCGGAAACGGCAAAGCCGTTGTCTGTTTTTTCAATTCTATCAACCTTAAAATCGAAGTGGAAGCGCGCGCCATTTGTAACTGCATTTTCACTTACCGCAAAGGCGAGGTCATATGGGCAGACTATACCTGCAGTAGGCGCTAAAAGCGCACAGGTTGCCTCCTTTGACACATACGGCTCCATGGAATGAAGCTCGTCCGCTTCGATTATTCTAAGCTCCTTAACGCCATTTGTCTCACCGCGCCTTTTAAGAAGCTCAATATGCTCTCTATCCTTACTTGAAAAGCCCACAACCAAGGAGCCACATCTTTTATAGTGAACATCAAGGGATTTTGCAATACCCTCCATCATTTCACAGCCTCTAACATTAAGAAGCGCCTTTAGAGTTCCCTCCTTTGCATCGTAGCCCGCGTGGACAATGGCAGAGTTCGCGCGAGTAGAGCCCGCGGCAATATCCTCTCCCGCCTCAAGCACCGCAACGCTAAGGTCGTATTTTGCAAGCATATAAGCACACATAGTACCGCTAATTCCAGCACCTATGATAACTACATCGTATAACACAAGCAATCTCCTTTCGAATGCATATGTTCTTTTAGTTTGTGAATTGTCGTCCATGATATGGCTCGACAGATATATTTTACCACATTTTATATATTATTTCAAGAGTTATGATTGATTTTTGAGGGGGGATGTGTTAAAATTACGATAGATTTTAAATTTTTAGAGGTAAAGCTATGATTGATATTTCGCAAATCTCTGCTCAGGCGCTTGCATACCTTGGCGATGCGGTAATTGAGCTAATGGTAAGAGAGCATCTTATTCTAAAGGGCTACGAAAAAAGTGGCAGACTAAATGCCGAGGCAAGAAAATTTGTAACCGCGGTCGCTCAAAATAAGGCTTATTTAGCAATTGAGAATCTGCTTACTGAGCAGGAGTGCGATGTTTTTAGGCGCGCTAAAAACTCCTCTCATCTTAATATTCCCAAAAGTGCCTCTGCTCTTGAATACAAAAATGCAACCGGACTTGAGGCTATTTTTGGGCTTTTGCAATTAAAGAAAGACACAGAGCGTCTACGCGAGCTTTTTGCCATTGCCTACAAGGACATTCTTGAATAATTGAAGGGAGTGCTTTTGCGCTCCTTTTTGTTATTTAATTAACTTGTTAATTAAGACAATGGTATTTTTTCACATAATTTTCACATTTTTTATTTTAAAAAGATATTGATTTTGAAGTTATTTGGTGCTAAAATAGTTAAGTATAAAATTTAATGGAAGGAAATAAAAGCTTTGATAAAAAAATTAGCTAAATGCGTTGGTGGCTACAAGAAAAATGCTATTCTTTCGCCCATTCTCGTTATGCTTGAGGTAATTATGGAATGTGCAATTCCAGCGATTGCGGGCTCTTTGATAAACGAGATTAACAGCGCTGGTGATAACATAAACCTTAAAAGGGTTGCGATAATTTGCTCTGTTCTTATTGGGTGTGCGCTATGCTCTCTTATGTTTGGCGCGCTTGCTGGAATTCATTGCTCTCGTGCATCGTGTGGCTTTGCAAAATATCTCCGTACAGAGCTATTTTGCAAAACTCAGGATTTCTCCTTTGAAAACATTGACAAATTCTCGTCCTCGAGCCTTGTGACTCGCTTGACTACAGACATTACTAATGTTCAGCAATCCTTTATGATGATAATAAGAACCGCTATTCGCTCGCCCTTTATGTTCATTTTCTCTATCATTATGGCGTTTACAGTTGGCGGACAAATGGCATTCATCTTCGTCATTATTATACCCATTCTTTTGTTCACTCTTATAATGGTGGCAAAAAAGGCGATGCCTATTTTTAAAAAGGTTTTCAAAAAATATGATAAGCTCAATGCCTCTGTTCAGGAAAACGTCCAAGGAATGCGAGTTGTAAAATCCTTTGTGAGAGAGGATTACGAGACTAAAAAGTTTGAGGATGCATCAAACGATGTCCGTGCCGATTTTACAAAAGCCGAGAGAATTCTCGCCTTTAACGGTCCTGTTATGCAGCTTTGTATGTATGCGCTCATGGTTGGCGTTTTGGGCTTTGGCTCCTATATTCTTATCCAAACAACCGGCTTAGCATTCGATGTTGGTAATTTCACAATGCTTCTTACCTACGGAATGCAAATGCTCATGAGCCTTATGATGATTTCGATGATTTTTGTAATGGTTACTATGTCTATTGAGAGTGCGCGTCGTATTTGCGAGGTGCTTGATGAGGAAACAGCCATTAAAAATCCCGAAAATCCTATTTACGAGGTCAAGAGTGGTGACATTGAGTTCAAGGGTGTTAGCTTTAAGTACGCAAAGCGCGCTGAAAAGTATGCTCTTAGCGACATAAATCTCAGCATAGCCTCCGGACAAACGGTTGGAATAATCGGTGGAACTGGTAGCTCAAAATCAACTCTTATTCAGCTTATTTCTCGTCTTTACGATGTTACCGAGGGCTCGGTATGTGTTGGTGGGCACGATGTAAGGGAGTACGACCTTGTTACTCTTCGCGATTCTGTAAGCGTTGTGCTTCAAAAGAATGTGCTTTTCTCTGGCACGATAAAGGAAAATCTTCGTTGGGGCAATGAGCACGCAAGTGAAGAAGAGCTTGTAAGAGTATGCAAGCTTGCTTGTGCCGATGAGTTTATTCAAGGCTTCCCTGATGGCTATGATACCTACATTGAGCAAGGCGGAAGCAATGTTTCGGGCGGACAAAAGCAAAGACTTTGTATTGCTCGTGCGCTTCTTAAAAAGCCTAAAATTCTCATTCTTGACGACTCTACGAGTGCAGTTGACACAAGAACCGACGCACTCATTCGCAAGGCGATGAGAGAGGAAATTCCAGATACAACAAAAATAATTATCGCTCAAAGAATTTCAAGCGTTCAGGACGCTGATTTGATAATAATCCTTGATGATGGAAAAATTTCTGCTACAGGAAACCATGATTCTCTGCTTTCCTCAAGTGAAATTTACAAGGACATTTATACATCTCAAACGAAGGGGGCGACAATGGCGTGAATGGTAAGCAAGTAAAAAATCCCCGTCAGCCCGCTATGGGAAGGCCCATTAGAAGGGCTAAGAAGGGCACTATGCCTCGTCTTATTAAGCTTTTATTCTCATTTTACAAAACACCTCTTATAATCGTTTTCGTTTGCATTTGCTTAAGTGCGCTTGCAACAGCTTGTCCCTCTATTTTCCAAGAATATGTTGTAAACACCTCTGTTGAGGCGCTTGATGACTTAACCCTAAATGAAGCCGAAAGAGCCGAAATGACGCCTGAGCAGATTGCAGGGTTTGAGGCTGAAGCCTCAAGGCAGGCGCGAATTGACACCGCAATGGAAGATCAATTTAGGCGCATAGGAATTGCCCTTTCTATTCTTGCGGTTATTTATCTTATTGGTCTTGCCTCTGCCTTTGTTCAATCACAGACGATGGCTGTGGTGACGCAGGGCTTCTTACACAAGCTAAGAACGCTTATGTTTGGCAAAATGCAAAGGCTACCTATTCGATACTTTGACACAAATACTCGTGGCGATATAATGTCGCATTATACAAATGACATTGACTCTCTAAGACAGCTTGTATCTCAATCTATTCCTCAAATAATTACGACAGTTATTATTCTTATAACCGTAACATCTCTTATGCTATATATGAGTATTTGGATGACACTTGTTGTTGTAATTGGTGCGCTTGCTATGACCCTTGTTTCAAAGAAAATTGGAGGAAGCGGTGCAATTTACTTCAAAAAGCAACAGGAATCTCTTGGTGTTACCGAGGGCTACATTGAGGAGATGATTAATGGTCAAAAGGTTGTTAAGGTATTCAATCACGAGCCAAAAAGCAAGGAAAGATTCGAGGAGCTTAACAGTGAGCTTTGCAAAAATGCAACTAAAGCGAACATAAGAGCGAATACGCTTATGCCTATTATGAACAATATCGGTCATATTCTCTATGTGTTCCTTATTTTCACAGGCTCTATGCTCTATATTTTCAAGGCTACAAATGTATCTCTTACTGGTCTTGAGCCCTTCCAAATCGGCACAATTGTTGCATTCCTTGGTCTTTCAAAGCAGTTTACAAACAATGTTTCTCAGCTTTCTCAGCAGGCTAACTCTATCATCATGGCGCTCGCTGGTGCAGAAAGAATATTCGAGCTTCTTGACGAGGAGCCAGAGGTAGATGATGGCTATGTTTCCCTTGTGAATGCAAGATACGATGAAAATGGTGCTCTTGTTGAAAGCGAGGCTCGCACAGGAGTTTGGGCTTGGAAGCATCCTCACGGTGACGGAAGCGTCACATACACTCTTGTTCAAGGCGATGTTCGCATGAAAGAGGTTGACTTTGGGTATGTTGAAGAGAAAATTGTTCTTCACGACATTTCTCTATATGCAGAGCCCGGACAAAAGATCGCATTCGTTGGTGCAACGGGTGCAGGTAAAACAACTATTACAAATCTTATAAACCGCTTCTACGACATTGCAGACGGAAAAATAAGATATGACGGAATCAATATCAACAAAATCAAAAAAGCCGATCTTCGCCACTCTATGGGAATTGTTCTTCAAGATGTAAATCTATTTACCGGAACTGTTATGGACAACATTAGATACGGAAAGCTTGATGCTACTGACGAGGAATGTATTGATGCTGCAAAGCGTGCAAATGCGCACTCATTCATCTCAATGCTACCCGACGGCTATAACACAGTAATTTCGGGTGATGGAAGCGGACTTTCTCAAGGTCAAAGACAGCTTATCTCAATTGCAAGAGCCGCGGTTGCCGACCCGCCTGTTATGATTCTTGATGAGGCTACCTCATCAATTGACACAAGAACTGAGTCAATTGTTTCAGCAGGAATGGACGCACTTATGCAGGGGCGCACAGTATTTGTAATTGCCCATCGTCTTTCGACGATTAAGAATTC
>JAFTIV010000122.1 GCA_017456685.1 Clostridia bacterium
GTCTGCAAGGTCTCCTGAGCAACACTCAAGGGTTCTTACTGGAATATCAAGTGTTCTAAAGAGGTCAACTGTGTTTTGCCAGAGCTTGTCGAACCACATAGGACTGTCCTCGGGCTTACAAACAACAATCATTTCCTGCTTCTCGAACTGGTGAATTCTATATACTCCGCGCTCCTCAATTCCGTGTGCGCCCTTCTCCTTACGGAAGCAGGGTGAGTATGAGGTGAGGGTTTGAGGAAGGGTGTCCTCGGGAACTATTGTGTCAATGAATTTACCTATCATAGAGTGCTCACTTGTACCGATGAGATAAAGGTCCTCGCCTTCTATCTTGTACATCATTGCCTCCATCTCGGCAAAGGACATAACTCCAGTTACAACCTCGCTTCTAATCATAAATGGTGGAATGCAGTAGGTAAAGCCTCTGTCAATCATAAAATCGCGTGCGTACGAAATGATAGATGAATGAAGCCTTGCAATATCGCCCATAAGGTAATAGAAGCCGTTTCCTGCAACGCGTCTTGCACTATCAAGGTCGATGCCTGCAAGCTTTTCCATAATTTCGGTGTGATAAGGGATTTCAAAGTCTGGAACAACAGGCTCGCCATATCTTTGAACCTCTACATTTTCGCTATCGTCCTTACCGATAGGAACGCTTGGGTCGATAATGTTAGGGATTACCATCATTATCCTCTTAACCTTCTCTGCGTACTCCTCCTCGAGGGTCTCAAGCTCTGCCAAGCGCTTTGCTGCGTTGCTCACCTGAGTCTTAACCTCGTTTGCCTCGTCACGCTTGCCCTGAGCCATAAGCGCACCGATTTGCTTTGAGAGCTTATTTCTGTCTGCGCGAAGATTATCAGCCTCCTGCTTGAATGCACGATACTGCTTATCAAGCTCAATTACCTCGTCAACGAGAGGAAGCTTTGAGTCCTGAAACTTGTTTTTGATGTTTTGCTTAACAACATCGGGGTTTTCTCTTAGAAACTTTAAATCAATCATATTATACCTCCAAAGGATTTGTTTACAAAAATTATTTTATATTGAGCATATTGCTACAATTATAATCGGTTAGAAGCAAGAAAGGCAAGGCGCAACGGCAAGTAGATGGGCGAGGGTGTACCTCTGCGTACATTGAGCTCAACTACGAGTAGCAACGAAGTATTTCGACGCTTATCACCGATTACAAATAAAAAGCACCCTTACACAAAATAAGGGTGCAAAAATACACGGTACCACCTTAGGTTTAACTCACGACCGATAACGAGGTCAGGCGTTGCGTTCTACGCACGGCTCGAGAATGGAACACCACATACACGCCGACACCTCACAGCAAATGGCATCGGTCTCTTGTTCGTGCTGATAGTGGCTATTTTTCTGTCTTAGCCTTTTATACGAAGATTTTAGCACAAAAAAAGAGTCTTGTCAAGTAATAATTAAATTTTTCCTTGCATAAGGTTTAATAGGAAAATTAAATTCGAAGGAGAAAGCCAATGAATACAACAGATAAGACAAAAAACGAGCATCTTTGCTCGCTTTGCTGTGACACGACTATAACTCACGATGTGAGCGAGGAGTTTACTCTGCCTGATTATGTAAACGAGGTAAGGCGAGTTTTGACAACGAGGGCGCAGGTGCTACCAGAGAGCAAGTACATAGCAGACACACAGGGTGGGGTGTCACTTGATTTTGGTGGAACGATAACATATTTCGTGATTTACACCGATGACGAGGGCAAGCTATGCTCTACTCCTCTATCAAGCAATTACGAGGCTACAACCGTGCTTAAAAGCCGTCCAAGTGAGCTTTTTATCGACACAGTCCCCGATAGTGTTACAACGAGGGTCAGCGCGCCACGCAGGCTCACAATAAAGACCCGTCTAAGGAGCAGAATCTTTGGCTATGAGGAGAGTGAAATATGTGAGAGCATCGCGCAAAAGTCAAGCGCAGATGAGCTTTTCATTGAAAGGCTTCCTATCGCCGTTAAGACCCTTAGTGTACGCTCGTCAAGCCTTCAGGGAGTTAAAATAAGCGAAAGGCTCGACACAGGAGCGCTTCCGTCGCTTCGTCCTGTGCTTTGCGATGCAAATGTGATTTTGAACGATGTCAAAGCATCAAATGGCGCGATTTGCTGTCGTGGTGAGCTAAGAGTTAGCTGTGTTTGCGAGAGCGAGGGTGAGCTTTTAACCTTGTCAAGGGTATGCCCTGTTTACGAGGATGTTGAGCTTGAGGGGGCGAGCGTTGGCGATAGTGCAAGAGCAAATGCAAGATGCGTAAGCCTCTCTATTTCAAGCGAGGAGGGCGAGGGTGGTGTCCAAATTTTCTTTGATGCCGTATGCGAGCTTGAGTGCGAGGCGCTAAGAGTATGTGAGGCTACGCTGACAAAGGATGCGTATTCAACAAGGCACCCTATGGATACAAAGCACCGCGAGCTTGAGGCTTATTCGCTTCTTGTTGCCTCAAACAGCTCGTTTTCTCTTAATGAGAGCGTAAAGCGAAGGAGCAAGGAAAATCTTGAAATTATAAGCACCATACTTGAGCCTGTGTGCGAAAAATGCGATCTAAAGGGTGAGCGCGCGGTGTTGTCTGGTCGTCTTTGCACAAGCATTATTGCCAAGAACGAGGGTGGCGAGTTTATTTGTGAGAGCTACGATGTTCCATTTAAGCACGAGCTTGAGCTTGGTGCTGTGCGCGGAGATATTATATCTCGCGCAAGCCTTAGTGCAAGCTTAGTGAGCGCAAAATACAGTGACGACAAGCTGATTTTGAATGCGGAGCTTTACCCGAGTGTTGAAATTATTGAAAGGTCGAGCTACACTATTCTCGATAGCGCAACCCTTAAAAAGGATACGGAATACAAAAGCGACGCATCCTGTGTGCGAGTTTTCTTCCCTAAGGACGGGGATATTCTTTGGGAGATTGCAAAGAGGTATCACACAACCGTTGAGAAAATAAAGAACGACAATGCGCTGGAGAGCGACTCTGTCGATGGGGTTAAGAGCATTATAATTTAAAAATTTAAGCTATATGTAAAAAATGACCACTCTGGTGAGTGGTCATTTTTATTACATAAGTATATGCGCAACCGATTTGTTCGAGCTTTCGGGAACGGAAATAACGGCGGTTTTGCCATCATTAAACTCAACCTGATACTTTGTTCCTATAACCATTTTGTTCTTGAACGAAATCAAAGTTCCGCTTGAGACAATCGTGCAGGATTTTATGTCTGCCTTGCCAAAGGTGTAATCCTCTTTGGTCTTCACTCCGTAAATAACGAGAGTTTGCTCATCCACATAGTTCAAAAAGCAATGAGGAAAATCAGCTCCTGTTACTTCTCCGTGTGCAAGAGCTTGTCTTGCCAAATTTGAAAAAAGTCCCATATTTTTTCTCCTTTATTGTATTAGTAATTTTATTTTATCACAAAATGAGATAAATGTCAATATCTCAATTTGTGATTTTATATAATTTTAATAATACTAACGTTTTTAAGGAGATATTATGAGAATTAAGGACATTAGAGAGGACAGCGATATTACCCAACAGCAAATTGCCGATTTTTTGCATATAAAGCAAAACACCTATTCTCAATACGAAAATGGGCACAGGCAAATTCCGCTTGATTTGCTTATAAAGCTTTCCTACTTTTATAACACGAGTGTGGATTATCTCTTAGGGCTTACTGACAACAAAAAGCGATATGACTAAAAAATATGCCTCTTGCGAAAAATTGCAAGAGGCATATTTTATTTTAGAATAGATTTAGTCCTTATAGCCATTGAGTGCCTTTTTGACATATATTCCTGTATATGAGGTGGGGTGCTGTGCAACCTCCTCGGGCGTTCCTGTTGCTACAATTCTTCCGCCCTCTTCTCCGCCCTCGGGACCGAGGTCGATTATATAGTCTGCGGTCTTTATAACATCGAGGTTGTGCTCAATTACAAGCACGCTATTGCCCGCATCGACAAGGCGCTGAAGCACGCCTATAAGTCTTTTAACATCGTCGGTGTGAAGTCCTGTGGTTGGCTCGTCAAGAATATATATTGTCTTTCCTGTGGAGCGCTTAGATAGCTCAGTTGCGAGCTTAACCCTTTGAGCCTCACCGCCCGAAAGGGTTGTCGAGGACTGACCTATTTTTACATAGCCAAGACCGACATCGCAAATTGTTTGGAGCTTACGAGAGATTGTGGGAATGTCAGCAAAGAATATTGCGCCCTCCTCTGCCGTCATATCAAGGACATCAGCAATATTTTTGCCCTTGAATTTCACCTCGAGCGTGTCGCGATTATAGCGCATTCCCTTACACACATCACACTTTACATAGACATCTGGAAGGAAGTGCATCTCTATCTTTTTAACTCCGTCACCCTCACAGCTTTCGCATCTACCTCCCTTTACATTGAACGAGAAGCGACCTGGGCCATACGAGCGCATTTTTGCATCTGGGGTTTTGGCAAACAAATCTCTAATTTCATTGAAAAGACCCGTATATGTGGCTGGATTTGACCTTGGAGTGCGTCCTATTGGGGATTGGTCGATTGCGATTACCTTATCAAGCGCCTCGTAGCCCTCTATGCCGTCACATTTGCCCGGGTAGGTTATTGCGCGATTTAGCTTTTTCGCAAGGGCTTGAAGAAGGATTTTGTTTACAAGAGAGCTTTTGCCAGAGCCCGAAACACCTGTTACTGTAACGAAGCATCCAAGTGGGATTTCTACATCAATATTTTTGAGGTTATTCTCTCTTGCGCCCTGGATGTTATGGAAGCTACCATTGCCCTTGCGCCTTTTTTCAGGCACAGGAATTTGCTTTCTTCCACTAAGATATGCGCCAGTTATTGACTTTTTATTTTGCATTATTTCCTCGGGTGTGCCTTGAGCCACGACCTCTCCGCCGTGAACTCCTGCACCAGGTCCTATATCTACGATATAATCCGAGCTGAGCATTGTTTCCTCGTCGTGCTCAACGACAATCACGCTATTTCCTACATCGCGAAGGTCCTTTAGTGTCTTTATCAGCTTAGTGTTATCGCGCTGATGAAGTCCTATGCTTGGCTCGTCAAGAATATACAAAACACCAACAAGGGACGAGCCTATCTGTGTCGCTAATCTAATTCTTTGAGCCTCTCCGCCCGAAAGGGTTGATGCCTTTCTTGCAAGGGTAAGGTATTCAAGTCCTACGCTACTCATAAAGCCAAGGCGCGCACGGATTTCCTTAAGAATTTCCTTTGCGATTGTCTGCTCACTCTCGCTAAAGGTAAGGCTGTTTATAAACGCAAGCTCGTCAGTTACGGACATACGGCAGAATTCGTCTATATTCTTGCCACCGATGGTTACGGAAAGCGAGAATTCATTTAGGCGCTGACCGTGACATTTTGGACACGGGGTCTCCTCAATGAACTGCTCATAATATTCATCGCCCATCATTTTTATTCTACCTTCAATGATGCCGATTATGCCCTCGAACTTTACAGTTTGGCGCTTGTGTTGCTTTGCAAAGTATCTATCAATTGTATAATACTCATCGCCTGTACCATAAAGAAGTGCGTTTAATTGCTCGGGGGTGTAGTCCTTAATAGGCTTTGAAAGGTCGAAGCCAAAGCGCTCTCCTGCTGCCTTTATAAGGGGTCCCATCCAGCTCTCGTCGTCTATGGTTTTAAAGCCATTTACTGCAATTGCACCTTGATTTAATGACAGGGAGTGGTCGGGAATTATCTTTTCTGGTGAAAGATTTCTCATCTCGCCAATTCCCGCACAATGTGGGCACGCGCCAAAGGGATTATTGAACGAGAATGAGCGAGGCTCTATCTCGCCAAAGCTTATTCCGTGCTCCTCGCAGGCGTAGTTAGTTGAAAATTCAGTTTGCTCGCCCTCTCCCTCTCTTGGGACTGTGACGATTGCCATTTTGCCTTCAGCAAGCTTCAGGGCGGTTTCTACCGAGTCGGCAAGGCGCGGACGAATTGTGTCCTTCATAACAAGACGGTCAACTACTATATCAATATTGTGCTTTTTAGTCAGCTCAAGCTCAATATCCTCGTTTAAATCATAGAGTGTTCCGTTAACTCTTACTCTTGCATAGCCGTTCTTGCGCGCATCTGCAAGCACCCTCTCGTGCCTACCCTTTTTACCTCTTACAACGGGAGCGATAATCATAAAGCGCTCACCCTCGGGAAGGGTTAGTATTTTATCAATTATTTGGTCAACGCTCTGCTGTCTTATCTCCTTACCACACACAGGGCAATGAACAACACCAAGGCGCGCGTAAAGAAGCCTCAAATAGTCGTAAATCTCGGTAACCGTTCCAACGGTTGAGCGAGGGTTCTTTGAGGTGGTTTTTTGGTCTATTGAAATTGCAGGGGACAAGCCCTCTATGCTATCAACCTGAGGCTTATCAAGCTGACCAAGGAACATACGAGCATACGAGGAGAGCGACTCAACGAAGCGACGATGACCCTCTGCATATATTGTGTCGAATGCAAGAGAGCTTTTTCCCGAGCCAGAAAGACCCGTCAAAACAACGAGCTTATCACGCGGAATGCTAATGTCTATATTCTTCAAATTATGAACTCTTGCACCCTTTATATCAATTTTGTTTATCATTCTTTTCTCCCTGAGGTAATTCTCAGCTCCTTTATTCTATCGCGAAGGAAGGCTGCCTTTTCGAACTCAAGCTTACGCGAAGCCTCGCGCATTTCCTATGTGAGCTGTTCAATAAGCTTATCTCTTTCCTTTGCGGTGAGCTTCTTTCCTGCCTTAGATTGCTCTGCGCGCTTTCCAAGGTCGATAACATCAAGAACCTCCTTAATTATGGTTTTTGGTGTTATTCCGTGCTTTTTATTGTACTCGCTCTGCACCTTGCGACGACGATTAGTTTCATCAATTGCGCGCTTCATTGAGCCAGTTATAATATCAGCATACATAATAACCTTACCGCTTGCGTTTCTTGCGGCACGGCCTATTGTCTGTATAAGTGAGGTTTCCGAACGGAACAAGCCCTCCTTATCCGCATCAAGAATTGCGACGAGCGAAACCTCGGGAATATCAAGTCCCTCTCTTAGAAGGTTAATTCCCACAAGCGCATCGAACTCGCCAAGACGAAGCGCACGGATTATCTCCATTCGCTCCATTGTATCAACATTGTGGTGAATATACTTTGCCTTAAGGTCGTTTGCGTTTAGGTATTCCGTCAAATCCTCTGCCATTTTGGTAGTGAGGGTTGTGACAAGCACGCGCTCTCCTTTTTCGGCACGAATTCGTATCTCGCCCATTACATCGTCAACCTGTGCCTCAATTGGTCGCACATCAATCTCGGGATCTACAAGTCCCGTTGGACGAATAAGCTGTTCTGCGACAAGGGTTGAATTTTCTCTCTCAAATTCAGCGGGAGTTGCGGAAACAAACACCGTTTGATTTAGCTTTGATAGAAACTCGGGGAAATACAAGGGTCTATTATCATATGCCGAGGGCAGGCGAAAGCCATACTCGACAAGGTTTTTCTTTCTTGCAAGGTCACCACCGCTCATTCCCCTTACCTGAGGAAGCATTACATGGCTTTCGTCAACAAAAAGCAGAAAATCCTTCGGGAAGTAGTCAAGAAGTGTATATGGAGTTGAGCCTGGCTCTCTACCCGAGAGAACCCTCGAATAGTTCTCAACACCCGAGCAAAAGCCGATTTCGCGAAGCATTTCGATATCGTATTTTGTCCTCTCCTCTATGCGTTGAGCCTCAAGAAGCTTGTTCTCTGCCTTAAAATAAGCGACACGCTCCACCATTTCCTCGTAAATCTCGTTAAGGGCACGCTCTCTTTTCTCATCACTTACAACATAGTGGTTTGCAGGGAAAATTGAGCAGAAGCGAAGGGCGCGAAGCACCTCGCCCGTGACTATATTTATCTCGCTTATTCTGTCGATTTCCTCTCCAAAGAATTCAACGCGAATAGCCTTATCGCTTGACGATGCGGGCAAAATTTCGACCACATCTCCGCGTATTCTAAATTTATCTCTTACGAGATTAACATCGTTTCTTTCGTAGTTCATACCGACAAGACGGCGCACGAGGGTGTCTCTATCAAGCTCCATTCCCTCGCGAAGGTCGATTACCATATTATGATACTCATTCGGGTCGCCAAGAGAGTAAATACACGACACAGATGCCACTATAATAACATCACGGCGTTCAAAAAGCGCGCTTGTTGCGCTATGGCGAAGCTTGTCTATCTCGTCGTTTACCATTGCGTCCTTTTCGATATACATATCCTTACCCGGTATATATGCCTCGGGCTGATAATAGTCGTAGTAGGACACAAAGTATTCAACCGCATTTTCGGGGAAAAGCGCGCGCATTTCGCTACACACCTGCGCGGCAAGGGTCTTATTCGGCTCAAGAATAAGTGTTGGGCGATTTACATTTGCAATTACATTTGCCATTGTAAAGGTTTTTCCAGAGCCCGTAACACCAAGAAGCGTTTGCATTCTGTTTCCCGCATTTATTGCATCTGTGAGTGCCTTTATTGCCTCAGGCTGGTCGCCTGTTGGCTTATAATCGCTTACTAATTTGAATTTTGCGTCTTCCATATAGCGACCTCCTTTTTGTTGTGTAATTATTTTAGCACAAGTTAATATATTTGTAAATATATTATGCGCTTTTAAGACAAAAAATCTACCCGAGGGTAGATTTTTATTTAGCTTAATTTTTCAAGCTCGTTATCGCTAAGCTCATAGGGAATCGCGTCCTCTCCTCTTTTATGAAGGACAAGAGAGCTTTCGTCGCCTATAACCTCGCTAAGAGCATCAATTACCATATTAAGAGTAATGGTGTCGGCTGTAAAATCAATTCCTGTAAATTCGAGCTTGTAGTACTTGTAGTGAAATTTCGATTCCTCATCAATAACGCTTGGTGTATAGGTGACGCCATTTGAGTCGGTAATGGTGTAGTGAATTTTTCTTATATCAAAGGTTGGGAAGCTCTTTGCAATATCGTCCATATGACGAGTGTTATATCTAACTGTGAGCTGAAGGTATCCGCCCTTTTCAATATAGGCGAGGGAGTATGCATAAACACCACCATTTGATGAAAACCCCTTATCCTCAAGACCGTGTGTCATAAGCTGTGGTGATGCCTTATATGCCTCCTTTAGTGTCTCGGTGATTTTTATATCCTCAAGTCCATTATAGCTTGATTTGTACATATTTATAGCAAGAAGCGCAACGACTAAAACGATAACGGCAATAAGCACAATTTTCAAAATTTTTCCAAGTCTTTCCATTCATGCGTCCTCCTTTTTTGATGATATATTGGTATTCTACCACAGTTTTATGTTATGTTCAAGTTTTTTTCAAAAAATACTTGACAATGTTTAGTTTTTTATATATAATATGTATGCTTGTAAAATTGCGTGGAAAGGAGTTTTTATGATTATCAATCTTAAGCCCCTATTAAGCGGTAAGACCTCTGTGCTTGATTTCAGCTATGAAATTACTGATACCGAGGACAACCCTGTTATTCCACCCGATGATGTTTCTTTCACTATGCCGATTGTAGTAAACGGCAAGATAACCGATAATGCAGGCTATATGCTTCTTACGGCTACTGCTGAAATTAACTACACCTCGCATTGTGCAAGATGTCTTGAGGACCTATCTGGCAAATTTGTCCTCACATTCAATCGCACTGTCGCAACCGCAGGCACACTTCAAAACGAGAGCAATGACGAATTTGTCATTGTTAAGAACGGTGAATTAGACATCGACCGTGCTCTTGTCGAGGATTTGTTGCTTGAGTTTCCGTCAAGGCTCCTGTGTAAAGAGGAATGCGCAGGACTTTGTCCAAAATGTGCTAAAAACTTAAATTTTGGTCCTTGCGATTGCCCGAAGAAAAAAGAAATTGACCCAAGGCTTGCAATTTTACAAAAACTACTTGAAAATGATTAAATTTTGTGTTATAATATTATGAATTAAAAAACATTAGTCCAAAAAGGAGGTTACTTACAATGGCAGTTCCAAAGAGAAAGCAGTCTCATTCAAGAACCAATCTTAGAAGATCTAACAACAGCAAATTGACCGCACCTACAATGGTTAAGTGCTCAAGATGTGGCGAGTACAACCTTGCTCACCGTGTTTGCTCAGCTTGCGGTTTCTACGCTGGTAAGGAAATCATTAAGAAGGCTGACGCTTAATTGAAAACATTCAAGACCACAAAGCTTTTTGTGGTCTTATTGTTTATTTACGCGCTATGCGCGAATTATTAAAAGGAATAAAAAATGAAGTTTTCACCGAATAAAAACGATACCCTTGTCCGTATGGTTTACGGCATTTGCTTTTTTATAACGCTTGCGCTTCTGCTCTTTCACCCAGAGAATGGACCTTGGTCGTCTATTCTTTCGTCCGTTTCGCTCGTTTGTCTTTTCTGTGGCATGGTGCTTTTTATAAAGTACGACTGCACAAGATACGAGTATATTCTTATAGAAAGAAATGGCACTCTTGACTTTTTTGTAAACAGAATTGTTGGCAAAAGAGGAAGCTATTGCGTTTATTACCCACTTACCGATTGCATTGAGCTTGGTGCGTTTGACGATAGCACAAGGGCGAGCGTGCGTGCAAGATATCAAGACGCAAAAATCTCAAAATATGTTCAAAATTTCCTTAGTGGAAAATGCT
This sequence comes from Clostridia bacterium, assembly GCA_017456685.1. Lineage (GTDB taxonomy): Bacteria > Bacillota > Clostridia > Oscillospirales > CAG-272 > RGIG2000. The sequence continues at coordinate 10,644 of JAFTIV010000122.1, forward strand.
TCTATTATGCTCTTTTCAAGGGTCAGGACGGCTACGATTGCGTTGTCTTTGAATGTGATGATGATTTATTTATCACAAATATGAGGGAGTATATCGGCAAGCCACCTATTATCACCTTTGATGAGGGCGATGAGGTTACAATTGAGCAAGAGGATGCCGAAAAATAAAATTAAAAGGACTTGTCGTGCAGACAAGTCCTTTTGATTTATTTGATATTACTCACAAATGCAGTTAAATCCACCGCAGTCCGCACACCAAAGCTCCTCACCGATGCCAAGCACGATAATTCCAGCAAAGGCGATGCCTATTGCAAGGTAGTGCTTCCACGAGAGCTTTTCCTTGAGGAAAATTCTGCTCCAAACAAGGCTGAGCGCGCAGTATGCAGAAATTATAACCATACCTACTGTAAAGTCGCTAAACATTACCGCCATATAGAATACCTGACCAACGGTTTCGCAAGCGCCACCGAGCATAAAGCTACGATTGCCCTTAAATACGGTATCCTTCTTAACGAGCTTAAGATAAATGAAAGCGAATATTGCAAGCAAGAAGAAGGTAAGCTCAAAGGCTGAGTTTGCTGCATAGTCGTTTATTATTGGTGCGCCGTCCTTCTCGATTGAGAAAATAAGCTCGTCACCAACAGTTCCAAGTGCATCAATTATTAGGTATGCGATAGGCAAAAGAAGCGCCAAGAAGCTCTTTGCATACTTTCTGTTTGCCTTCTCCTGTCTTAGGAGCTTAGCCTCCTCGTCCTCAAAGCTTTCAACAAAGCCAAGTCCAACAACGCCGACTGTAACGAGAATTACTCCAACAATTGCAAAGGCGGAGATTTCGTCAGGGCTTGTAAGACCGAAGATGAGGCAAAGAACGAATGCTAATGCACCTGAGGAGTTACAAATAGGTGATGAGATGGAAAGCTCGATATATCTAAGTCCCACATAGCCAAGCACCATAGCAAGTATGTATAGTGCGGATACAGGAAGGTAGCGAACAAAGTCCATAAGCTTGAAGTCTGTATAGAAAAGACTTGCAACGAACTTAGGAACGCTCTCAGGGTCGTCGATAACTGCTCCACCGATAAGTGTTATTACAAAGTGAATGCCCATTATAAGGCCTACGGCAAATACAACCTTCCAATGGCTGTTTTTGTCATTTGTTTTTGTTCCGTGCTTCGAAAAGAAGTCGGAGCCACTCCAGCACAAAAGTGCTACGAGCGAAAAAAGAAACCATTCCATTTTCTTTCTTTTGTAATCTTAGGGACGCGGTCTAATACCCGTTTGATTACCCTCTCCAAATCGCGATTTTATAAACTTGAGCGCCTCGGTAAAGATTGTTCTGTCGTTTTCAAAGGTCTTGTCCTGTGGGAACTCGTCCTCAAAAAACCAACGGAACGCCGCAATCTCCTGTGGCTGTGGCTCAACATACGCTCTTGTAGTGAGGGAAGCAAAATAGACAACTCGCTTCTCTATGTTCTTTTTCTTTCCAATAAGGTAGACAGATTCCATTCGAAAGCCGTTTTCGAGCTTTACATCTATTCCGGTTTCTTCCTTTACCTCACGGATTGCGGTTTGGTATTCATTCTCCCCTTCTTCTACATGGCCCTTGGGGAACGACCAAAAATCCGCATATCTATTTTTGATAAGAAGTACGGCGTATTTTCCGCGTGTTTTACGGAAAATTACTGCACCGCAGGACTTTTCGTACTTCAAGGTATCATCTCCTTTAAGAGCGCAAAAGCATTTTAGCACATTTCTTTTCCATTGTCTATATACCGCGCTCATAGTTTAGAAAAAATCAACAGTTTTGTAATATTTTGTTAAAATTTGTCGTTTGTTTTTTAATTTGAATTTACTTTCAGCACCGCTTTTATCGTAATTTGTTCACATTTAATTCAAATTCGTTCTTGATTTCATCAAAGAACCGCCTTAAAGAATTGGATTGTTCTTGGATTTTTTGGGTTATCAAATACCTCGGCAGGTGTGCCCTCCTCGGCAATATTTCCCTCGTCCATAAACAAAATTCTCGTTCCAACCTCTCTTGCAAAGCCCATTTCGTGAGTTACAATTACCATTGTCATTCCCTCGTCAGCAAGCTCTCTTATAAGGTCGAGAACCTCGCCAACCATTTCAGGGTCAAGTGCGCTTGTAGGCTCATCAAAGAGCATTACCTTGGGGTTCATAGCAAGCGCCCTTGCGATTGCAACGCGTTGCTTTTGTCCGCCTGAAAGCTTTGATGGGTATTCGTCCCTCTTGTCGGCAAGACCGATGCGCTGAAGAAGCCTCATTGCATTCTGCTCCGCCTCCTCGGGAGTCTTTAGTCCAAGCTGAACGGGAGCTAAGGTAAGGTTTTTCAAAACGGTCATATTATTGAATAGGTTAAAGTGCTGGAACACCATTCCCATATCCTGTCTTGCGAGGTTGATATCAATTCCGTGCTGTGCTTGATATTGAGAGAGCGCTTTTTTAAAGAGCGAGCCCTCGCGCTTTTTCAAAAGCCTCTGCTCCTTAATTCGGGAGATAACAGCCTTTTTCACCTCGTCTCCAGCCGTGCCGTCATTTTCAAGCACATACTTAGCGTACAAATCAGCATAGGTTTGGCTAAGCTCAATGATTTCGTCGTGCTCATAGGGGTCGGCATTAGTTATAAGCTTATCCTCTACCCAAATTTCTCCTTGATTTGGCTCCTCGAGCAAATTCAAGCAACGAAGGAAGGTGCTTTTTCCGCTACCAGATGGGCCGAGGATAACAACCTTTTCTCCTGCCTCGATATTGCAGGACACTCCGCGAAGCACACTAAGCTCACCGAAGCTCTTGTGTATATTTTTAACGCTTATCACTTGCTCTTAACCTCTTTTCTATAATTTTTATACCAAAGGTAAGTAAGTAAACTATTGCAAGATAGAACACCGCTGCTGAGGTCATAGGAACGACATAGCTTGCAAGGTTATTTCCTGCACCGATGATTTTAGCCGCCATTGTAAGGTCGGTAATGCTAATCATGCTTACAATTGAGGTTTCCTTTATAAGAGCTATAAGCTCATTACCGATTGCGGGGATTACATTCTTTATAGCCTGAGGAATTACTATCTTTATAAGAGTAACTCTGCTATTCAAGCCAAGCGCGCGTCCTGCCTCTGTTTGACCGATGTCAACCGAGAGAATACCCGCACGAATGTTTTCAGCAACATAAGCACCTGAGTTTATTCCAAATGCCAAAATAGCAGTAACTATTGTTGGGAAGCCTCTTATTGCAAAAATTGCAAAAACCATAATGAAAAGCTGAAGCGCCATAGGCGTTCCACGGATTATTGTTATATAGACCTTGCAAATGCCTTGAAGCACTCTCATAACAATGCCCTTGCTCTTAGAGATTGAGCAAAGTGCAACAAGAGTACCGAGCACAAGTCCCAAAATAGCTGCGCAAATTGATATAACAACCGTATAGCCAAGGCCTGTAAACATAAGCTTAAGGTAATCGGCTGTTGTGAACAGCTGTACTGTTTTTTCAAAAAAATTCATATATATTCCTACTTTAAAAAGCGGAAAAGAACAGTGCTAAAAAGCACGGTTCTTTCCACTTTATTTTTTATTATTCGCTAACCATATGGCTCATAACGAGCTTTTCGATTTCGGTCATTCCGTTCTCGTCCTTAACGAGCATTTCAGCAAGAACCTCATTGATAGCCTCAAGAAGCTCTGTGTTGTCCTTGTTTACGCAAATTGCGTATTGCTCCTCAACGATGCTGTCAGCCTCACCGTCTGTTCCTGTGTAGTAAAGTGGCAAGCATTGGAGATTTGCGTTCTTAGAAACGATATACTTTGCAGGAAGCTCATCAATTACAACAACATCAGTGAGGTTACCAAGACCATCAACTGCGATTTGTGCGCTGTCCATAGGAACGCAGGTAGCGCCTGTTCCAGCAAGAACTCCACCCTCTGCAACCTCTGCATCAGTGTAAATCCAACCTGTTGTATCTGTTTGAGTGCCTATCTTCTTACCAGCAAGCGCCTCCCATACAATGTAGCTGTTGCCGTTTGCATCTGTCTTAGTTGCAATACCAGCGTTGCTTGGGAAAATTACATACTGAATAGATGTGTAGTAAGGGGTTGAGAATGCAACCTTCTCTGCACGCTCAGGGGTGATTGTGATACCTGCAGCGCCACAGTCAGCGGTCTTACCCTCTTGAACAACATCAATGATAACAGCAAAGTCACCATCTGTGAACTTTACATCCTTATCAAGCTTTGTGCCAACCCTATTCATAATCTCAACATCGACACCAACAATTTCATTACCCTTATAGTACTCGAATGGTGCGAAGTATGCGTTTGTTTGAACATAGATTGTGTCGTCCTTGCTACATGATGCGAATGCGAAGCAACAAGCAAGCATTACCATTGCAAGTGCAAGTGAAATGATTTTTTTCATTTTAAAAATCCTCCGTATTTGAATTTGGCATCTCTGCCATTTGATTTAAGATGATAACATTATACTACTTTAATATTTAGTTGTCAATAGTTTTAATATTATAAATGTGAATATTTTTCATCATATACACGCATTTTATGAATATATTCATTTTGACATGAATAAAGGTCCTCGAGCTTTGAGGACCCTTATATTACATTTCAATTTCGTTTTCGTCATATTCCATTCTTAGGATTTCGTATTCGGGAAGCTCGCTTCTCTTTGGAGTCAAAAGAAGGACGAGTCCTATCGAAATAAGAAGGACAATAGTTGCTGAGAAGCCACCCTCAAGACCGAAGGCACCACCGTTTGCTGCGGTCATATCGGGATTTGGAGCTATGTGGAATATAGATGGCATTCCTGAAATTCCACTCACGCTTGAGCCAAAGACACAGCCCTGTGTGAAATTCCACATTGTATGGATTGCGCACGCACCGATAATATCTCCGCGCTTGAGAATATATATACCCTCAAATGCTCCCAAGAGGAATATAGATAGAAGTGCCACTGCGCTTATGCCTGCGTTTGCGCCGTGAATTATTGAAAATACTGCTGAGCTAAACACAAGTGCAAGTCCAACCTTGTAGTCACGCGCTACGGTTGTCATAAGATATCCTCTTACCAAAAGCTCCTCGCCTGCGCCTTGAATTACAAAGGCAATAAGGAAAAGGATTATTGGGAATGAGAAGGTAGCGCCACCTACAAAGCTTACAGAGCCACACGCAAGAGCGACGCCAAGAGTGAGCGAGTACATTGCAATACCGATAAGTGAGCCCATGCCATATTCAAGGGCATATTTTGTTTTTCTTAGTCCCAGTGTCGATATTTTGCGCTTTTCTATGAATTTACAATAAATGATTGTTGCGCCGATAAATGCGCCACCAGAGGCGATAAGTGAGCAAAGGGTTACCCACCAAGGAGAGTTATTTATAATTTGAGTAAGAAGCAAATCCATAGCTTCCTCGGTTATTGTGTTATCCATAACACCAGTAAGAAGCTCCCAAAACGCATCAGCTCTTAAAAGGTATATCATCATCGGGATTGATGACACAAGGGCGCTTGCAACATTTGCAATTCCATAGACTATGAAAAATATCAAAAGACTATGAATGAAGTGTGTGGGGCGATGATTTATCGCAGCCTCATCAAGCATTTTTGTTCTATTTAATCTAATATTTTCTCTAATGTTCATTTTTTGCCCTTTCGCCAAGAATACGCTCCGCCTTCAATATTGCCACCTGTGTTTTAGAGTCCTTAATTTCTCCGTCCATTACCATTTTAACGAGGGTGGAGAGTGGGATTTTTACGACCTCGACAAACTCGTCCTCGTCTGGGTGAGAGTCCTTAAAGGTCAGCCCTGTGGCGATATATGTGTATATTTTTTCATCTGTAAAGGCTACGGTTGTATAAAGCTCGCCCATAAAATCAACTCTATCGGCTACAACTCCGCTTTCCTCCTCAAGCTCGCGCCTTGCGGCATCAAGTGGGTCCTCGTTTGGCTCAAGCTTTCCTGCTGGAATTTCAAGAAGCACTCTGCCAAAGGGGTATCTAAACTGTCTTACCATAATTACCTCGCCCTCATCGGTTACGGGAATTACGCACACAGCCCCTTGGTGTCTTACAATTTCGCGATGAGATTTTGCTCCGTTTGGAAGCTCAATATCATCAACGAAAAGCTTTATAACCACTCCGTCAAATAATTGCCTTGAGCTAAGCTGTTTTTCAAAAAGCTCCATTTAATTCAC
>JAFTIV010000123.1 GCA_017456685.1 Clostridia bacterium
CTATTTTAAGCCTTTACAAGGCATTTGGTGCCTCAATAAGGTGGGACAATGGCATACACGGCTTTGTTGTGACTAAGGGAAGCGGTAGTGTAACCTCGGGCGATAGCTTTTATCGAGAGGACGAGGTTTACTGGCTTGCAAGAATTATAAGCGCCGAGAGTCGCGGAGAGCCTCTTCGCGGTAAGATAGCGGTTGGAAATGTAATTCTTAACAGAGTTAAATCTCGCTCGTTCCCTAATACTATATACGGAGTTATTTTTGACAGAAAATATGGTGTGCAGTTCTCTCCTGTCGCTAATGGCACAATTTATAACATGCCGACTGCCGAGAGCATTATAGCTGCTAAAATCTGTCTTGAGGGCTATTCCATCAGCGACAAAATTCTCTATTTTGTAAACCCTAAAAAAGCCCCAAATAGCTGGATTAGTAAAAACGGCACATTGATTACCACCATTGGAAATCACTCATTCTATACACTTAAATAACAAAAAGCCGAGATTTTCTCGGCTTTTTCTTTTATATAATCATTAAGAAGCAGGCTACAAGCTCTTACAGAGTTGCAAGCATTACTGCTTTAATAGTATGCATTCTGTTTTCTGCTTCTTCAAATACAATAGATTGCTCGCTTTCGAATACCTCGTTGGTTACCTCCATTGCATCTCTGCCGAAGCGCTCTCCCATTTCTCTGCCTATTGTTGTTTTAAGGTCGTGATATGCGGGCAAGCAATGCATAAATACTGCATTCTTGTCTGCCCTTTGCATTATTTCCTTATTCACTTGATATGGTGCAAGGTCGTCTATTCTTTGAGCCCATACATCGGTAGGCTCGCCCATTGAAACCCAAACATCAGTATATATTACATTAGCACCCTTAACGGCAAGCTCCGGATTTTCCTCAAAGGTAATTGTGCATCCGTTTTCCTCTGCTATCTTTTTGCATTCAGCTGTAAGCTCAGCATTAGGAAAATACTTTGCAGGTGCGCAAGCAACAAAATCAAGTCCCATTTTTGCACAGCCAACCATAAGTGAATTTGCCATATTAAAGCGAGCATCGCCCATATATACAAACTTAATTCCCTTAAGCTTTCCAAAATGCTCCTTTATTGTAAGAAAATCCGCAAGAATTTGAGTTGGATGGAATTCGTTTGTAAGTCCGTTCCACACAGGAACCTTTGAATACTTAGCGAGCTCCTCAACGATTTCCTGACCGAAGCCACGATATTCAATTCCATCATAGATAGATGAAAGAACGCGCGCGGTGTCTGCAATGCTCTCCTTTTTGCCTATCTGTGAGCCTGTTGGGTCAAGATAGGTTACATGCATTCCAAGATCGTGAGCGGCAACCTCAAAGCTACAACGAGTACGAGTGCTTGTTTTTTCAAATATAAGAGCGATATTTTTACCCTTACAATACTCATGAGCCTCCCCGTTTTTCTTTTTCGCCTTAAGCTCAGCGGACAAGTCTATAAGCTTTTCAATCTCCTCGCTTGTAAAGTCGAGAAGCTTTAAAAAATCTTTTCCTTTAAGAAAATTCATATTATTCTCCTTTAGCGCAAGCCTTTATAATTTCGATAGCCCTCTTTAGGTCTTCCATTGGAATATTAAGAGCTGGGAGAAGGCGAATTTTTGTTTTTGCCTTGATTGGCAAAATGCCGTTTTCCATACAAGCCTTAAGAACCTCAGTGCTATTTTTTTCGGTTTCAATGCCTATCATAAGTCCAAGACCGCTAACGCTCTTTATTCCCTCGGCACCATTGAGTGAGTTAAATATGTATGCAGAGCGCTCCTTAACGCCATTAAGGGTAGCCTCATCAAGCCTTGATATGATGCTTATAGCACCTGCACAGGCGATTGGATTTCCGCCGAAGGTTGAGCCGTGCGAGCCTGGGTTAAGAGTATTTTCTACTCTTTCAAAGAGCATTGTTGCTCCTATCGGCAAGCCACCTCCAAGACCCTTTGCGGTTGACACGATATCAGGGGTGATGCCGAACTGCTCATATGCATAAAGTGTACCGCATCTGCCGTTTCCTGTTTGAACCTCGTCAGCGATTATAAGAAGGTCGTTTTCCTTAGCAATTTTTACGCACTCCTCAACGAAAGACTTATCAAGAGGAAGGACACCGCCCTCGCCCTGTACCATTTCCATCATAATTGCACAGCATGTTTGCTCTGCAACTATTTTTCTTACGCTTTCAGCATTATTAGCCTCAGCATAAGCAAAGCCAGCGGGGAATGGCCCAAAATCCTTATGAAAAACATCTTGTCCTGTTGCCATAAGGGTTGTTATTGTTCTTCCGTGGAAGCTGTTCTTGAGGGTGATAATTGTATAATCTTCCTCTCCCTTTGTATCCTGTGCCCACTTTCTTGCAACCTTTATTGCACATTCATTAGCCTCAGCGCCTGAGTTTCCAAAGAAAACCCTTTTAGCTCCTGTTTTCTCGCAAAGCATTTTTGCAAGAATTGCACAGGGAGATGAATAATAAAGGTTTGAGGTGTGTTGAAATTTGGCGAGCTGAGCACTTACTGCGCTTATCCACTCGTCATCTGCTATTCCAAAGGTATTTACGGCAATTCCAGTTGCAAGGTCTATGTACTCCTTACCATTATCATCGTACACCCTTGAGCCCTTACCGCCAACGATTTCAAGGTCAAATCTTGCATAGGTATTGGCTACATATTGCTTATCTATATTTTTCAAGCTCATTTTTTCTTCTTTTCCCTAAC
>JAFTIV010000124.1 GCA_017456685.1 Clostridia bacterium
CGGTTTCTGTTATGTTTGCTCGTATCACAAGCGAAATTTTGGCTCCTATTTTCGGTGTGAGCATAGGACTTTTCGAAATAGAAGCGCCATTTGGACTTTCGATAAAGGATGTTTGGATTCCTATCGTTATAGGAATTGCAGTCGGCTTTTTTGCGGTAGGATTTTTGAAGCTTTATCGCTTGATACGCATGTTTTTTACAAAAACGCTTGGTAAAATACCAGCTCAATATAAAATCTTCCTGATTTTTGCCGTAACATTTATACTTGGCATTGTGTCCTTTTCCTTCGTCTCAACTGGACATCATTTGATAGAGGAGCTCTTTGATGGAGCAGGCGCATTTTATATGCTTTTGCTCATTCTTCTTGTGCGCTCTGTGCTTACCCTCAGCGCTAACTCAAATAGCATAACGGGTGGCTTGTTTGTGCCTATTCTTGCCCTTGGCGCGGTTATTTCCGCTATTCTTGGGAAGGGTATGATATATCTTTTTGGCTTTGGACACGAATACTATGTTATTGTGCTAATTCTCGGCATCACAGCTTGTATATCAAGTATGATGAAAATGCCTCTTACTGCTATAATTTTCGCTGTCGAGGCTCTTTCGTGCTACGAGAACATTTTGTATGTTATTATTGTTTCAGCAGTTGCATTTGTTATTACCGAGGTTCTTGGCGTTAAATCAATTAACGATACTGTAATTGATATAAGAGTAGAGGAGCAAAACGAGGGAAAGACATCATCTGTTATCGATACCTTCGTTGTCGTTCAAGAAAACGCATTTGCAATAGGAAAGCAAATTCGCGATATTTTCTGGCCTACAAATCTCTTTGTCTTGTCCCTACAGCACGACCCGAGCAAGGTCGCCGAGGTTGACGAGCATGGCGGAAAGGAAATTCGTGAGGGCGATATTCTCCACGTAAGATTTTCCACCTTTGATGAGGAAGCAACAGAGGATGAGCTTATGGCTATCGTTGGTGAGCAAAAAATTGATGTAAAAGAGTCAGATGTTATATGATATCTCATCCGTTTCCGCCATTTTTTGATAGTGACTCAAGGGCTCTAATTTTGGGGAGCTTTCCGTCGGTAAAATCAAGAGAGCAGATGTTCTTTTACGGACACCCGCAAAACCGCTTTTGGAGGGTGATTTCGGCTGTTTTTGGCGAAAGCACACCGCTTACAATTGACGAAAAAAGAGCACTTCTTTCAAGAAATAAAATTGCCCTTTGGGATGTTATCGCATCGTGCGATATTGTCGGTAGCGCAGATAGCTCAATAAAAAATGTAATTCCAAACGACCTTTCAAAAATTCTTGATAATTCAGCTGTTAAGCGCATATTTGTAAATGGTAAGACTGCGCAAAAATATTACGACAAATATATCAAATCTAAAATAGGTATTGAGGCAATTTGCTTGCCGTCAACCTCGCCAGCAAACGCAATGTATTCTCTTGATATGCTCATCGAGGAATGGAAAACAATAAAGTAATAAAGCGCCCTTGAAGCTCAAGGGTGCTTTTTCATCAAATTTCTTAAAATTGAAGCCAAATATTACGACAAAAAAATTTCATTTTCTCGTTTTAATTATTGACAATATATTATTTATATGATAAAATATAATTTAGTAAATATCAGCAATAATAAAAAATTTAATAAAATTTAAAATTAGGTATTGACAACACATTATCCTTGTGATAATATATACAAGAAAAATTTGTGGCAAAGGAGGATTCGATAAATGAAAGCTGTATTTTCCGGGGCTACTATTTTTAAAAACGGAAGATTTGAGCAGGGTGGTGAAGCTGTCGCTAAGACCACTTCATTTGACAGTCTTTTTATCGACTCAACTAAATATATTATTTTTCCCGGTTTCGCTGATATGCATGTGCATTTTCGTGAGCCGGGCTTTTCTTATAAAGAGACTATAGCTACGGGGAGTGCTTCGGCATCACACGCAGGCTATACCACGGTTTGCACAATGCCAAATCTCAATCCAACACCAGATAGCGTTGAGAATGTTAAGGCTCAGCTTGACCTTATAAATAGAGAGGCTAATATAAGAGTGCTTCCGTTCGGTAGCATCACGAGGGGAGAGCTTGGTAAGGAGCTTGCAGACCTTGAGGCAATTGCACCATATGTTTGTGGCTACTCGGACGACGGACGCGGGGTTGACGATAATGGCTTAATGCGCGAGGCGATGGAAAGGGCAAGGGCGCTTGATAAGCTTATCTCGGCACACTGCGAGGACGGAACACAAATTAAGGATTCCCCAGAGGCTGAGTGGAAGCAGATTGAAAGAGACATTAAGCTCGTTGATGATATAAAGTGCAAATATCACGTTTGCCATATATCAACAAAGGAAAGCGTTGCACTTATAAGAGAGGCAAAGAAAAGCGGTGTAAATATAACCTGCGAGACCGCACCTCACTATCTTACACTTTCACAGGTAAATGTAAGAGACGAGGGAGGCTTCCGTATGAACCCACCACTTCGCGAGGAGGCAGACCGCTTGGCGCTTATCGAGGGAATAGTTGATGGTACAATAGATGTTATTGCAACCGACCACGCACCTCACTCGGCAGAGGAAAGGAGCAAGGGACTAAAGAGCCTTAATGGAATTGTAGGACTTGAAACTGCATTCCCAATCCTTTACACTAAGCTTGTTAAGGAGGGTATAATCTCCCTTGAAAGGCTCGTCGAGCTTATGGCACAAAAGCCATATGAAAGGCTTGGCATAGAGCCAAACGGATTTACTGTATATTCTCTTGACGAGGAATATATTATTAACCCAAATGAATTCAAAACAAAGGGTCGCTCAACACCATATGCTGGTGAAAGGGTGCTTGGTAAGTGTCTTGCAACCGTGTGCGATGGCACCTTGGTTTACATTGATGATAAAATTATAAAGAGATAAAAAGGAGAAGCAAAGATGGCAAAAAGAAAAGATATTAAAAGAGTAATGATAATCGGCTCTGGTCCTATCGTAATTGGACAGGCTGCCGAATTTGACTATGCGGGCACACAGGCGTGCTTGGCTCTTAAGGAGGAGGGCTACGAGGTTATTCTCGTAAACTCAAACCCTGCGACAATTATGACTGATACCACAATTGCCGATAAGGTATATATGGAGCCACTAACTCTTGAGTATGTTGCAAAGATTATAAGACACGAGCGTCCAGATGCAATCGTTCCAGGCATCGGTGGACAAACAGGTCTTAATATGGCAATGCTTCTCGAAAAGAAGGGAATTCTTAAGGAAAGCGGAGTAGAGCTTCTCGGCACAAGCGGACGAAGCATTGAAAGAGCTGAGGATAGAGAGCTCTTTAAGGAGCTTTGCGAGTCAATTGGCGAGCCAGTAATTCCTTCGGAAATTGCAAACAATATGGAAGATGCTATGAAGGCTATTGAGAAGATAGGCTTCCCAGTAGTTCTTCGTCCTGCATTCACCCTTGGTGGAACAGGCGGAGGCTTTGCATACAATATGGACGAGTACAAGGAGCTTGCTCAGGGCGCGCTTGATGCTTCACCTGTTCATCAGGTTCTCGTTGAAAAGAGCGTAAAGGGCTTTAAGGAAATTGAGTTCGAGGTTATGCGCGATGGCGCCGATAACGCAATCACCATTTGTGGAATGGAGAACATTGACCCAGTTGGTGTTCACACAGGAGACTCGATTGTTGTAGCGCCTATTATGACACTTAACGATCACGACCTTAAGATGCTCAACGATAGTGCAATCAAGCTTATTAAGGAGCTTAAGATAGAGGGTGGCTGTAATGTTCAGTTTGCGCTCAACCCAGAAACAAGCGAATATTACCTTATCGAGGTAAACCCAAGAGTTAGCCGTTCGTCTGCACTTGCATCAAAGGCAAGTGGATACCCAATTGCAAGAGTAACTGCAAAAATCGCAGTAGGTATGACTCTTGATGAAATCGAGGTAGCAGGAACAAAGGCTTCCTTTGAGCCTTGTCTTGACTATGTAGTAGCGAAATTCCCTCGCTTCCCATTCGATAAGTTTACAACAGTTCCAAATAAGCTTGGAACACAGATGAAGGCAACAGGCGAGTGCATGGGCATCGGCTCAACCCTTGAGGAGTGCATGCTCAAATCCGTTCGCTCTCTCGAAATCGGTGTTTGCCACTTCTATATGCCTAAATTCGAGAATATGCCAAAGAAGAAAATCCTTGAATATATTCAAGAGTTCCACGATGATAACATTTTCGCTATTGCTCAGCTTCTTCGTCAGGATGTAAGTGTAGAGGAGCTTCACGAAATCACAAAAATCACCTCATTCTTCATTGAGGCTGTAAAGAATATCGTTGATATGGAAAAGAAGCTCGCGAAGAATATAAAGAGCATAGAGGTTCTACAAGAAGCTAAGAAAATGGGCTTTAGCGATAAGTATATTGCAAAGCTTTGGGGTGATACTGAGCTTGATATATATAACCTTCGTCACGAAAACAACATAACACCTGTATTCAAGATGGTTGATACAGCTCACGTTGGTGCATACATTCCTTATTTCTACTCATCACACGAGGGAAAGAACGAGTCAATTCACACCGACAAAAAGAAAATCATCGTTCTCGGTGCAGGACCTATTCGTATCGGTCAGGGTGTAGAGTTCGACTATTCAACCGTTCACGCGGTAAATACAATTCGTCGCTGTGGCTACGAGGCTATTATAATCAATAATAACCCAGAAACCGTATCGACAGACTATACAACCTCGGATAAGCTTTACTTTGAGCCACTCACAGTAGAGGATGTTATGGAGGTTATCGACTTTGAAAAGCCAGATGGAGTCATTGCTTCTCTTGGCGGACAGACCGCAATCAATCTTGCAGCGCCTCTTGCTGCACGCGGTGTAAAGCTTATAGGCACTGATTGCGATGCAATTGATAGGGCAGAAAACCGTGACGCCTTCGAGAAAATTCTTGAGGAGCTTGAAATTCCTCAGCCAAAGGGACAAGCGGTTACAAATATTGAGGACGGAGTAAAGGTTGCAAAAATGGTTGGCTATCCTGTACTTGTTCGCCCAAGCTTCGTTCTTGGCGGACGCGCAATGCAGCTCGTTTCAAACGAAAAGCAGCTTCGTCAATACCTCAAGACAGCCGTTGAAATCGACGAGGATAAGCCAGTTCTTGTTGACCATTATATCAAGGGCAAGGAGGTAGAGGTTGACGCAATTTGCGACGGACGCGATGTATTCGTTGCAGGTATTATGGAGCTTGTTGAGCGTACAGGCGTACACAGCGGTGACTCTATAAGCGTATATCCTTCATTCTCAATTTCAGACAAGGTAAAGGGCAAGATTTTAACCTACTCAAAGAAGCTTGGTGTTGGCATCGGCATCGTTGGTCTTTTCAATATTCAGTTTATCGTTGACCAAAACGATGATGTTTATATAATTGAGGTTAACCCTCGTTCATCAAGAACAGTTCCATTCCTTTCTAAGTCAACAGGCTACTCGCTTGCTGACATTGCAACAGAGGTAATCCTTGGCAAATCACTTAAGGAGCTTGGAATATTCGACCTCTATCCACAGGAGAAGAAGAGATGGTATTGTAAGGTTCCTGTATTCTCATATAAGAAGATTAGCGGAATTGATGCATATCTCTCGCCCGAAATGAAGTCAACTGGCGAGGCAATCGGTTACGACGATACACTTAACAGAGCATTCTATAAGGCGCTTCAAGCATCAGGAATGCAGCTTCAAAATTACGGTACAATCCTTGCCACAATTGCAGACGAGGACAAGGAGGAGGCGCTCTCACTCATTCGTCGCTTCTATAACCTTGGCTTCAATATTGAGGCTACAGAGGGAACTGCTAAGTTCTTGAAGGAGCACGGAATTAGAACAAGAGTAAAGTAGAAGATAGGCGATGGCTCAAACGACATTCCAGAAACAATGAGACAGGGTCACATTGCATATGTAATCAATACAAGTGATGGCACAGCGGGCACAGAGGGTGCTAACCAAAAGGACGGCTATGAAATCCGTCATCTCGCTATCGAGAATAATATTTCACTCTTCACATCACTTGACACTGTAAGAATTCTTCTTGATGTTCTTGAGGAAATTACACTCACAATTTCAACAATAGATTCGTAATAAAGA
>JAFTIV010000125.1 GCA_017456685.1 Clostridia bacterium
AGAATGGAAATAAAGGCAGTATGACAGAGACAGAATTCAGGCAGGAGCTAAAGAGCCCTCACGGCGGTTACCTTTTCTATGGTGACGAGGATTATCTTAAGCATTCCTACGCAAGAGAGGTCGCAAAAAGGCTTCTTGATGGCGCGTTTGATGAATTTAATCACACTATAATATATGGCGAGGATTACACCCCCGCCAGCCTTTGTAATGCAATTATGGCGCTTCCTATGATGGCTGAGAAAAAGCTCGTCGAGGTGCGCTCTCTTGACCTCAAGGCACTTAAGAAGGACGATTTAAATCAGCTCGTCGAGGCGCTCTCTGTCCTTGAGGAATGTGACCATACTGTGCTTATTCTGCGCGCTGATTCGCACCTTTTTGATGCGGGCACGCAAAAAAGGCCGAGTGAGGCGCTAAAGCTCCTTTCCAAGGTGCTCACGCCTGTAGAGTTCGCATTCCCTACCGGAACTCGCCTAAATTCGTGGCTTCTTAGACACTTCTCCGAGGGAAATATAGAATTTGATGCAAGCCTTTGCGCTTATCTTGTTGAGAGCTGTGGTCACAGCATGTGGACCCTTTCAAACGAGATTGAGAAGCTTTGTGCATATGCCAAGCAAAATGGTCTTAGCGAAATAAAGCGCGAGCATATTGACCTTATATGCTGTAAGAGCATAGAATACGACGATTTTCAGCTCACAAATCTGCTTCTTGAGGGCACACCTCAGGCGGTTTTTGAGACACTGCGTCGTCAAAAGCTAAATCACGAGCCACCGAATGTAATTCTCTACTCGATAGTTAGAATGTACACCGAGCTTTATGCGGTTTGCAGGCTACAGGCTATGGGGCTTTCGAAGGCGCAAATTGCGACAAGCCTCAAAATTCACGAGTTCAAGGTTGGCAAGTATCTTTCGCGAATTGCACGCACATCCCCCGCCCGAATTGAGCGCGGTCTTGAGCTTTGCAGGGATGCGGATTTGCAATCAAAGTCAGCGATGAACCTTGACACCTACGGCGCAGTTGAGCGACTTCTTAGCACCCTGTGTGCGCTTTGAGGTGTCTTATGAAAAGAATAAAATACCCTATAATTGTCGAGGGCAAGTACGACAAAATCAAAATCGAATCGCTTTTTGATGCTACTATTCTAACAACGGGTGGCTTTAATGTATTTAATAGCAAGGAAAAAATTGCTCTTTTCAGGCGCCTTGCTGAGCAGTCGGGTAAGATAATTCTTTTGACCGATAGCGACGGTGGAGGGCATCTCATTCGCTCTCATATTAAGACACAACTCCCGCCCGAAAGGCTTATAAATCTCTACACTCCCAAGACTCAAGGCAAGGAAAGGCGCAAGAGAATTGCCTCTAAGGAGGGGGTGCTTGGCGTTGAGGGAATACAAAGCGAGGTGCTTATCTCTCTGCTCTCTCCATTTACCGAGGATGCGCCCGAAAGACCCGCTGGGGAGCAAATTACAAAGGCTGACCTTTATGCGTGGGGCTTTAGTGGCAGAGAGGACAGCAAATCAAGGCGCGAGGCGCTTCTTAAATCGCTTAGCCTACCTCACGATATGTCGCCAAATTCGATGCTTAGCGCGCTTAATATTCTATACACGAAAAACGAGCTTATAGAGCTTCTTGGCACACTTGATTGAGGAGGGCTTATGGAAGAAAACACTATGACCTTTGGCGATTGTCCGTTTTGCTCTCGCCCGTTTATATTCTACCCCAAAAGCTATGACAGCTTCCGCGTGTGTCCCATTTGCGGTGGACATTTTTATGTCGGTGAGCTTATTAAAGGCTCTGGTGTAACCGAAAGAGAGCTTGTCCCCGACCTTTGCGGTGAAAGCTTCACAAAGGACGGCTTCGTTGTCGAAAATGGTGTGCTTGTGCGCTATGAGGGCGCATCACAGGATATCAAAATCCCAAGCGGTGTGCTTGCAATCGGCAAGTGCGCGTTTAAGGGTAACACGAGCATAAAATCAGTCGATATACCAAACGGAGCTCTATATGTATGCAAAAGCGCCTTTGAGGGCTGTGAGGGCATAAGAACGCTTCGCTTGCCAGACACTCTATTAGCCATTGCCAACAACGCGTTTTTCGGGCTTAGAAGGCTTTTGGCAGTCAACATTCCAAGCTCACTTGTCGCCTCGGGCTATGCGACCTTTCAGGATTGCCACAACCTAAGCTCGCTTCACTTCCCTATGGATATGAGGTACCTCGGTGGCTCGCCCTGTCGCTATTGTCGTAGCCTTAAAAGCACGAGCGTACCGAACTGCGTAACAGATGATATGGACATTTGGCTAACCGATGTTACAATGCTTGAAAGGCTTGTTGTAGGTAAGGGCGTTCACTCAATTAGAACCACATGGCTCGGCTTTCTTAAGGAGATTGAATTCCTTGAGCCAAACGGCTGGAGGACCCGTCGTGATGACATCAAGGACGAGGAGGAGCTCGACCCTGATGAGCTCAAGAGCCCCAAAAGGGCGGCGCGCCTATTCTTTAGGCTTTCAAAAACGAACACCATAATTTACCGTCCCGATGCCAAACAGAGCTTTGACTACCATATGATAATAGAATAAAAACAGAGGAACTAAGTCCTCTGTTTTTTATTTAGTCTTATATTGATTATTCAAGCTCTGTAAGCCCAAGGGCGGAATAAGCATCATCCATATTTTGCGCAAACACCACAACATTCGAATATATGTATGATATATTTGCAGGACCAAAAAGCGCACCCGCACTCTTTAATTGCTCAAGATTTGTTGAATTAGGAGCTCCAAAGACGAATATATAATCATCATCCTTGCTAATTGCCTCTACGCAAAAAAGAATTTCGCCCTCATATTCAGCGCGCACATCCTCGAAAATACTGCGCTCGGCAATATCGTTCTTATCGTATATTGATATGTCCTCAAAGCCTGCAATTGTCAAATTATCGGCAATCATATCACCTAAATATCCACCATCTAATGCAACCGCATCATCTCCAAAGGTAGCCTTAATGGTTCTCATTTTTGTTCCTATTGCTATTACATTTTTAAAGGATTTATTGAGGATTTCCTCCTCCATATCGGTGCCAGCAACAATGCTCCTTACCTTTGAAAGGTCCTCGAGCTTTTGCATTCCGTATATAAACACAAATCCGCCACTTGGGTCCTCTGCCTCAATGTAGAACAAAATTCTACCATCGCACGCATCGCGCACATCGGCAAATTCAGCGAGCTTCTCGCAGTCCTCCTTGCCCTTTACGACAATATCGTCTTCCTCAAAGCCTGCATCATAAAGGTTTTCCAAAATATCATCAAGCGTGTAGCCGTCCTCTGGCAATGTGTCATCATAGACCTTCTTGCTTGACGACTCGTCCTCCTTATCGCACGCGATAAGCGAGAGCGCCATTATAACAGCAAGCAAAAGTGCTAAAAATCTTTTCATTTTTGTC
>JAFTIV010000126.1 GCA_017456685.1 Clostridia bacterium
CGTTGATTTTAATTTTAAGGACACCGCCACCTGCGGAAACCTCGTATTCCTTTGCCTCAAGCTCAGCCTGCTTGCTTTGCATTTCCTCTTGCATTTTTTGAGCCTGTCTAAGCATTTCGTTCATGCTTGGGCCCTTTGGAACCATAGCCTTCATATTTTTACCACCTTTTTATATAAAATCATCAAGATCGGATTTAACCGACTTGCTTGCCTTTAAGCTTACTATAATTTGCTCGGGTGAGGAGATATCAACATCACAGCAAACCATAGATTCAAAAATGTATTTTTTGTTTTTTTCATTTCCAAGCATTGTAGCCATAAGCTTGTTGGTCGAAATGATATAATATTTATCATCACTTGGGGAATAATAAGCCTCGCAATTCTTAAGGAAGCTTTCGATTGCATGGTCAAAATCTCCAACCCTTGCAATTATTTCATCCCAGTTATCAAGTGTACGATTTGAATTGTCAGCAGGCTTATCCTCTGCGGTTACAAAGCTTTGCTTTGAATCTTGTACAGGCTCATTCTCGCTTGCTTGAGCAGGAGCTTCCTGCAACGATGATGGCATAACACCCTTGGACATAAGAGTTACCTTGTCCTCAAGAGATGAAAGCCTTGATAAAATCGCATCAGTTGAGCCACTTAGCCTTGCATCACACATTTTCATAAGCGTCATTTCTGCGCATAGACGCTTATTAGCGGGATTTCTTAGCATATTGTTATATGCTTCGTCAAGAAGCCTTGAGTGATGGAGTAGTGTAGCCATATTGAACAGAGAAGCCGTGTCCTCAAGAAGCTTGTACTCCTGAGGGGCAAGGTCAAGATATGTTGCAGCACCACAAGAGCGCTGAACCATCATGTCTCTGTAAAAAGCGGTTAGATCCGCAAAGAAAACTAAAACATCCTTTGACGAAACGACAATGTCGTTTATTGTGTCAAAAAGCTTTGCGTAATTTTTGGAAGCAATATATTTTGCAACCTCACACATTTTATCATATGAGCTTGTGCCGAGAATTTCATTTACTAATGGAGCATCAATAAGCTTGTGAGATCCTGCACAAAGCTCCATAAGGCTGATTGCATCACGCATACCACCTTGTGCTGTCTTTGCAATCAATGATGCACCGTCCTGACTTATCTCAATGCCTTCCTTTTCAGCGATGAACATAAGTCTTTTGGAGAGCTCAGGAATAGAAATTCTTCTAAAATCGAAGCGCTGACATCTAGAAATAATAGTTGCAGGAATTTTATGTGGCTCCGTAGTTGCGAAAATATAAAGAACGTGCTCAGGGGGCTCCTCAATAGTTTTTAAAAGAGCATTAAATGCACTATCGGAGAGCATATGCGCCTCGTCAATAATATAAACACGCTTTTTGAGCATAGCAGGAGTGTAAACAACGCTATCTCTTAAATCTCTTATATAATCAACACCTGTGTTTGTCGCAGCATCCATTTCGATAACATCAGTAGCAGTTCCTTGGTCAATGGCACGACAGTTAGCACATTCGTTACAAGGATTTCCATCCATAGGATTTAAGCAGTTAACAACCTTGGCGAGGATTTTTGCACAGGTTGTTTTACCTGTACCGCGCGAGCCTGCAAAAAGATAAGCGTGAGATACAGAGTTATTAAGTGCCTCATATTTTAAAATAGAGGTGATGTGCTCCTGACCCGAAACATCACCGAATACGGCAGGACGGTATTTTCTATATAAAGCCTGATGCATTTTTATCCTCCTTAATGTTAGAATTTATAAAAAACAAGCTGTCATGTAAGATCATACATCTAAAATTCGAAAAGCCTTTATATGCGCAAACCCAAAACGAATGCTCAGAACAAGCTTCCTCACGGCACATCTTCAAAACTGCTTAGTGCTGCTTGGTCCCCCATCTGACACGGTTCACAGCCGAAAATTGCGTAAGACTCATCCGTCAACACACCCATTGAAGGCGCTGACCACACAAAAACAGTCCTCAAATTAGCGTTCACCCCTGCGTATAGCGGATTTCAGGTACAGGGTACCGCTACCACCCCAGCTAGTATGACCTTACATCACACCTTGTTTTTTGGCGTTATATTTAATTATATGTGCGTATATGCTTAATTAGTATATCACACTTAAATAATAAAGTCAAGGCAAGAATTGATTTTTCTTGCCTTAAATTTATTTCTTTTTTTAATGCCTTTATAGCTCACTTTCAATCTTTAAAAGGCGATTATATTTTGAAGCTCTTTCGCTACGGCATGGCGCGCCAGCTTTTATAAATTCTGTGCCACAGCCAACGCCAATATCGGCAATTGAGGTGTCGCAGGTTTCCCCCGAGCGATGCGAAATGATAGTGTAATAATTCTTTTCCTTTGCAAGCTTTATTACATTCATAGTCTCACTTAGTGTACCTATTTGATTTGGTTTTATTAAAATTGCATTTCCAAGACCATTTTCAATGCCATATTTTAAGCGCTTTTCATTTGTTACGAACAAATCATCTCCAACAAGAAGGGTGCACTTCCCGAGCGCAGAGGTTGCGCGTGCCCAAGCTCTATAATCTTCCTCCCCAAGAGGGTCCTCAATAGACAAAATAGGGTAGGAGCTAATAAGCTTGTCCCATCTTGAAATCAACTCATCGCTCGAATAAAATGAGCCAGACTTTGGTAGATGATAGCCGTCACCGCTTGCCCATTCGCTTGAAGCAATGTCAAGAGAAATTTTTACCTCATTTGTGGTATAGCCAGCTTTTTTAATAGACGAGATAATAAGCTCAATTGCCTCCTCCTCGTTTTTAAGATTTGGAGCAAATCCGCCCTCGTCACCAACTGAAACAGAGTAGGAGCGAGATGAAAGAATTTTCCTTAATGCCGAATAAATTTCGCACCCTGCGCGGAGCGCATCTGCAAAATGGTCAAAGCCAATCGGCACAATCATAAATTCTTGAATATCAATGTTGTTCGAGGCGTGTGCGCCACCATTTAAAATATTCATCATAGGCGCGGGAATCCTTCTTGCACCCTCGCCACCGAGATATTTGTATAATGGAAGCTTATAGTATGATGCACAGGCTCTTGCCGTAGCGAGAGAAACAGCAAGAGTAGCATTAGCACCAAGAACAGACTTGTTTTCTGTACCATCAAGCTCGAGTAATTTTTTATCAACAATACGAAAATCTGCATCACAGCCATTAAGCTCTGGCGCAATAATGCTATTAACATTTGATACGGCCTTTAAAACGCCCTTGCCAAAAA
>JAFTIV010000127.1 GCA_017456685.1 Clostridia bacterium
ACCACTAACTATTTTCGTATATTTCACCTTTATTTTCAAGTGCTTTAGATAATTTCGTTTGCTTTATTTAAAAATGCTACGAGCTTAGGGCTTTGAGGGTTATCAAAGATTTGCTCAGGTGTGCCCATTTCCTCGATTATTCCGTCAGCCATAAAGATTACCTTATCCGAAACATTTTTTGCAAATTCCATCTCGTGGGTTACGATAACCATAGTATGGTCACCCGATTTCAGGCTTTTTATAACCTTTAAAACCTCGCCTGTCAGCTCAGGGTCGAGCGCAGAGGTTGGCTCGTCAAAGCAAAGAATATCGGGATTAAGCATAAGAGCGCGAGCAATTGCAACCCTTTGCTGTTGTCCTCCCGAGATTTCACAGGGGTAGGAATTTGCCTTTTCGCTAAGTCCTACTCTTTCAAGAAGGGCATATGCCTGCTCCTCTATTTGCGCCCTTGGGGTTTGTTTATTTCTAAGTCTTGGGGCAAGAGTCAAATTATCAAGCACTGTATATTGTGGAAAGAGGTTAAACTGCTGGAAAACGAGTCCAAAGCTAAGCTGAGCTGTTGGAGAAATGAAGTTTTCAAGCTTATTTTGAGAGCTTGCCTTATAAACGAGCTCGTCATTTACATAAATCTCGCCATCGTTTGCCTTTTCGAGGAAGTTGATACAACGAAGAAGCGTTGTTTTTCCACCACCGCTTGAGCCGATGATTGAGAGGACCTCTCCCTTCTCAAGAGAAAAGCTTACTGATTTTAAGACCTCAAGGTTGCCAAAGCTTTTTGAAAGTTTTTTTACTTCTAATGCCTTCATTGCCTGCCTCCTTATATCTTATAATACGAGAGCTTTTTCTCGATGAAGTTGAAAAGAATTGTAAGAATACCGACAAAGGCAAGGAAGAATACGCCTATGTAGAAAAGTGGCCAAATTATTCCCTTTACTCCTATTTCGGTTTCATATTTATAGAATATTTCAGCAACCATTATTGTACGAGCAAGCGAGGTATCCTTTACAAGGGTAATAATCTCGTTTGACATAGGTGCTACTATTCTCTTTATGACCTGCATAAGAATGACCTTAAAGAACGCCTCGCTCTTACTCATTCCAAGCACCTGACAAGCCTCGTATTGTCCCTTAGGAATGCTTTCTATTCCGCCTCTGTAGATTTCCGAGAAATAGCAAGCATAGTTTATAACGAACGCAACAAGCGCTGCTACAAATCTACCCGATTCGGGGCTTGGGAAGTTTGCGGTGAAGGGGTTGATGCCCATAAACATACCAGGTACATAAAAAACAAGAAACAGCTGGAGCATAAGAGGCGTACCTCTTATGATCCAGACAAAGGTTCTTGTAACATATTTCAAGGGCTTGAAGCGACAGGTTGAGCCAAGCATAATTACAAGCCCAAGTGGGAGCGACATTAGTAGTGTTAGCAAAAACAACAGACAGGTGTCGCCAAAGCCATCTAACAAGATGGTATTGATGTTACTAAATGACATTTTAAATTCCTAATCTATTATTTGCCGATATTTGGAATAACTGCGTCCTTAGAAAGACCGTCAGCTGCATACTTTTCAGCGATTTCGTTGAGCTTGCCCTCAGCTGAAAGCTTTGCGATTGCCTCATTTACCTTAGCGGTAAGGTCACTTCCCTTACGGAAGCCGATTGCATAAACCTCGCCCTCTGGCTCGTATGCGGTGTTGATTTCGAGGTTTGCGTAGTCCTCCTTACCAACATATGCGTTAGCCATAAGAACATCGATTACTGCGAAATCAGCGGTTCCAGAAAGAACCTCCATAAGTGCATTTGTTTGTGCTGCAACAGCGGTGTATTGTGTTGAGAGCTCCTTAGCTACTGCCTCACCAGCAGAGCCACCCTCTGCAACGCCTCTCTTGCCTGCGAAGTCAGCCTGAGTTGAAATTCCGCTATTCTTTGCGGTTACGATGCATTGGCTATTGTTAAGATATGCGTATGAGAAGTCAACATACTCTGTTCTTGATGTTCCATCAGCCTCGTTACCATATGTAAAGCCGTTCCAAATTGCGTCGATTGAGCCACTCTCAAGCTCGAGATACTTTGAGCCCCAGTTGATTACCTGGAACTTAACCTCAACGCCAAGCTCCTCAGCTACTGCTTGAGCAAATTCGGTATCAAAGCCTACAAGGTTTCCGTCGTCGTCAAAGTAGTTCATTGGCTTATATACGGTAATTCCGCATACAAAGTAGCCCTTTTCCTCGACCTTTTCCCAGTCGCTATCCTTCTTACAGGATGTGAATGAAATTGCCATTGATGCAACCATTACGATTGCGAGTACAAGTGAAAGTATTTTTTTCATTTTTAATCTCCTTTACTTTATCACTTTAGTTTATTAAAGTGATTATAATTATAGCATATAAAAGAGATATTGTCAAGTGATTTAGAATAATTAAATATTATATTTTAAATAATTTTAAAAAAGCACGGGAAAGGTAAATAAAAGCTCGCGAAGGGATAGATAAATTTTGCCTATCTCGCTAAGCGGTAGTGGATTTTCGCCCCTTCCACACTCTATTGTGAAGCTCGGCTTATCGAGCTCACAAATAAGCCAATCTGTAAGCCCTCCGTACGAGGCTGTGCCCTCTGTATCAGCCAAGGAATAGCCCGTCATTTTTGATATGATTTTGGAGAGAAATTCGCTCTTTTTTGGACACAGACCTTGAGATTTATAGTAAATCTCCTCACCCTGTGAGTGAAGGGTCAGCACCCCATCAAGCTCGTTTGAATTATATCTTATAAACGAGCACAGAGCGCTAACCTCAGGCTCGCTCTCCGGGCTTTCTCCGCTATATTTTGTTGCCCCCTCTGTTATTCCAAGCTCACCCTCAAGCTTTTTATATTCGTAAAAGCGCGCGTCGTAGTTGTGATTTAGGTCAACGCCCCTTGCGTTTGCGCTCCATTTAGAAAAATCTCCACCCGAGCACTTTAGAATTCTATCTTTTAGAGGATTATTCTCGTCTATGCCGTTCAAGCGATACTCTACACCATCGGGATTGAGCATTGGGATTATGTAAATTTTACGCATTTTATAGAGCGCTTGCATATTGATTTCGCACACTCTGTCGCGTTTTTTATATGACGAGGCATATTCTCTTACAAATTTCATAAGCACCGAGGTGCATATATTTTCAAGTGCGTGATGAGTTGCGACATATAAAACACCCTTCTTAGCGCTTTTATCTCCTATTGTAATTAACGGAATAGGTCTTGACATTATTGAATTGCCTATATATGACAATCTTACGACCTCGTTTTCTCGGCTGAGCGTTAATAGCTCGCTCATTAATGATGCATAATCATATTCTTTTTCCATAAATTTCTCCTTTAATATCTGCTTTTTGACTATTCTATGTGATGATTTGATGAATTTTGCGTGAATTTAAAAACTTTTTTAATTTTAGTCTTTATTTTTTTATAATTATATGGTAGAATATAAAAGTAATTTTAAATTCATTTGACGCAGGTGATTTTATGAATATCAAAAAACGATTTTACATTTCATCGTCAATTGCCGTAATCGGTTCATCGCTTATCGCGGTTATATTTTCAACCATTTTGTTTGCGGTTGACCTAAAATATGGTGTGAGCAATGCGCCAACGCTTATCGCATTTCTCGGCTATTTAACGGATTTATTTAATGCTCTTGCGGTATTTATAGGCTTTGGAACTATAATTTATGCCTTTTTTAAATTTGATTTTTACGAGGGTGTTATGTCGTGTCTTATCTTTGCGGCATCATTCATTCCATATTTTCTATACAACGCAATTGCAAGATATATCTACACCAAGGCTGGAATAATCGAGCTTGGTGCGGCTGACGGCTTCGACCCCTTCGAGGCTATTATGATGGCTGTCAACTATGCAATGGGTAGTGGTGTTATCAATCAAATTCTCCCTGCCATTTTAGTTGCATTTATTGCGTGCAAGGTAATTAAGCAAAGAAAGAGTGAGCCTTTGAAATTTATCTCCTATGAAAACAGACTTCAAAGGGCTATGATTATAACCTGCTTAGCGCTATTTGGTGTTAACCTACTTATGCTCATTCTTACAGGAATTTTGCCAACAATCCTTGGCGATGCTACTCTATTCATTCAGCCAAGCAAGGCAAGCGAGTTTACAAAGGCGATTATTATTGACCTTGTTAAGCTTGTTGCTCTATATTTAATTTTTGGTTATATTATGTTTATGCTCATTTATAAATTCTATAATGCTATTCTTGCAAAGGCTTCAAGTCCTAAGGACACTGAGTGCAAGGAAGCCGTTTAATCGAAAGGAAACACACAATGAAAAAAAGAATTTTATGCTTAGTGCTTATGCTTGCGCTTCTCTTTTCTCTCACAGCGTGCGTTACAAAGCAAAAGTACGACTACAAGGACCTTAGCAAGTATATAACTATTCCTTCAATCGCAGGTCACGAGGTTAAGGTTGAGCTCGATATGGTTCAAATGACAATCGACCAGGACATTGCTTCTCTTGCTACTAACAAGATTACCGCTATTGCTGGTGAGACTGTTGAGGTTGTAATCACAATTAACAAATATGATGTTCTTGGCAAGGACGAGGCAGGAAATGATATTGATAAAAAGGGTGATATCATTTATTCAACTGACGATGCTACAACAACTGACAAAAAGGAAGCCATCACAATTGTAAATCTTACCGGTGGAAGCTTTTTGAAGGCTATTGAGGACAGAATTTTAAAGTGTAAGCTTGGCGAAAGCACAACCGAGAATGATTTTATCATTCCTTCGCTTGAGGAGCTTGCTTCTCTTCAAGATAAATACCCTGAGGTTTACGAAAAGCTCGCACCTTATACAGGTCAAAGAACATTTATAACCTATTCCTTTGTTTCCAGAGCTGTAAGAGAGGGTGATGTTGTAAGCGTTACCTACACAGGCTACAAGACTGACGACAATGGAAATATTCTTATCGACTCCACAGGTAAGCAGGTTACCTTTGATGGCGGAAGCGGTACAAGCAAGGTTTATATCGGTTCAAGAACCTTTATTGTTGATTTCGAAAAGGGTCTTGTAGGTCTTAGCGTTGGCAAGGAAGGTCAATTCAAGGCTACATTCCCCAGCGATTATGGTGTTGAGGAGCTCAATGGAAAGACAGTTATCTTCAAGGCTACTGTAAGCGCTATTTACGATGCTCCAGAGTACAATCTTGAATATATTAAGACAAACTATGGTGACAAGTATGCAAGCATTGAGGAATTTGAGAATGCTCTTATTGATTCATATGCTGCACAGCAAATTGTTGAGTATCTCGTTTCTAACTCCACTATTCACAAGTATCCTAAGAAGGAATACAAGATTATAAAGCAACAGCTTCAGGAGTCTGCTACAAGCATTCAAGCACAGTACAAAATGACACTTGAGCAATATGTTCAAGCAAACGGCTTTGCAACTATTGATGATTATATTTATCAAG